>JBBRHC010000032.1:0-20106 GCA_038223295.1 Opitutales bacterium | reverse complement strand
GGCGCGGGCGAGGCCGGCGCGGTCGGCGGCTAGCTCGGGCTGTTCGGCGACGGCGTCGGTGGCGGAGCGGAGCAGGGCGAGGGTGGAGGGGGGCAGGGGAGCGCGCAGGCTGTAGTAGGCGCGTTTGCCATCGCGGCGATCAAGGACGAGCTCGGCGGAGCGCAGCAGGGCGAGTTGCGACGAGATGCGCGACTGGGCCATGTCGAGGATTTCCTGGAGCTCGGCGACGGAGAGTTCTTCGCGCAGCAGGAGCGCGAGGATGCGCAGGCGGGTGGGCTCGGCGACGAGTTTGAGGGTATCCCAGGAGGTGTTCACGCGGTGGAGGAGGGTGGCAGTGTGACGAAGGGGACGGGCGACGGGCACGGCTAAAGCCGGATTTTTTCGAGCGGCTGTTCGCCGGCCTGGCGGGCGAGCACGGCGCGCGGGCCTTCGCCGTAGGCCTGGGCGAAGATTTTGTAGAACTGGGCATAGCTGCCAAACCCCGCCGCGAACATCGCCTCGGTGACGTTCGGGCGCGCGGGCTGGCGGTAGTGTTCCCAAAAACGCGCGAGGCGGAGCGAGTTCCGATAACGCGTGAGCGACACGCCGATCTGGCGCGCGAACACGCGGCTGAGGTAGGCCTCGCTCACGCCGCAAGCGCGCGCCAGGCGACCGAGATCGTGCTCCCACTCGCCCTCGCTGAGCCGGGCGAGCGCCTTGCGCACCGCCGGGTGGAGCGACACCGCGCCGCCCGTCGCCTTGCCGGTGCGCTGACAGCGCCAGCATAACAACAGCAGGTGGTGCAGCCCGGCGTTCAGCCCGTCGGGGTCGCCGTGCTCGAAAGTGAAGTTCGAGCCGACGCCGAAGCCCGCCTCGCGGTTGAGCACATCGGAATCGAGCGAGCCCTGCATGAGTGCGTCCATGGTCTTCCGGATGAGGTCGAAGGCCTCCGGCTCCAGCTCCGTGTGCAGCACGCCCTCGCCATCGATGTTGTCCCGCCGCAGGCCCGCGTAGGCTTCGCCGCGACACGAACGAGCGATGAGTTCGGGTTTGAAAACCGCCACGTAGTTCTGCGCGTCGTCCGAGCGATCCACGAGCTGGTGTTCCTGGGCGGGAAACATCCACAGGAGCGTGCGCTGGGGGAAGGTGTAGCGTCGCCCGCCGACCACGTAGGTGATCGAGCCCCGCAAAACCACGTTGAGCTCCAGCTCGACGTGGTGGTGGCCGTTGAGCTTCGGCGGGTTAAACGCCGACTCCGCCAGAAAGAGGAATCCGTCGTAGCGCGGGCCGAGCTTCAGGTCTTCGAGCATGTGGACAAATTACGATAACTATTGGGCGTGCGGCGAGAAGACAGGCGGACAAAAAATGCGTATAGATAATAACTTCCTTTGCCCGCCCCTATGTCGCCCCTCCCTTTTGGCACCCTTCCCACCGGTGAATCCGTCGAGGCCTATACGCTCGCCGGCTCGGGCGGCCTGTCGCTGCAAATCCTCACCTACGGCGGCATCGTCACGCACCTGCACGCGCCGGATCGTCAGGGGCGGCTCGCCGACGTTGTCTTGGGTTTTGATCGGCCCGCGGATTATCTCGCCCCGCACCCTTACTTCGGCGCCATCGCGGGGCGCGTGGCGGGACGCGTCACCGGCGCGCGTTTCACGCTCGATGGACACACCTATCCGCTGGCGGTTAACAACGGCCCCAACCACCTCCACGGCGGCGGGCGGGGCTTTGATAAACATGTCTGGAAAGCGACGCCCCTGAGCCGCCCCGATGGCGCGCCTTCCCTGCGGCTCTCCCGCGTGAGCCCCGACGGGGAAGAGGGTTACCCGGGCGCGGTCACCGTCTCCGTCACCTACACCGTGATAGCTGACAACGCGTTCGTCATCGACACCGAGGCCAGCACCGACCGCGCCACGCCGTTCAGCCTTACGCATCATTCCTACTTCAATCTCGCGGGCGAGGGGAGCGGCTCGGTCGCCGGCCACGAGCTGCAAATCCACGCCGACGCCTACGCGCCCGCCGACGAGCGCATGACCCTGCTGGGTCGCCGCGAGCCGGTCGCGCCCGCCAACGACTTTCGCGTCGCGCGACCGGTGGGCGAGACCGTGGACGGGCTGCACCTGCGCCACGGCGACCTGTATTTTCTCCCCGGCGACGGGCTGCGCGAGGTCGCGCGCTTCGCCGATCCGGCCAGCGGACGCGCGCTCACCGTGAGCACCACCGAGGCCTGTTTGCAGATCTACACCGGCGTGTCGCTGGATGGCTCCCTCACCGGCAAATCCGGCCGTGCCTACGGTCCGCACGCCGGGCTCTGTCTCGAGTGCGAGGGTTATCCCGACGGGGCCAACACTCCCGCCCTCGGCGACATCATCCTGCGTCCCGGCCATCCGCTGCGCCAGACTACCGTGTATTCGTTTTCCACTTTTTAAGAAACCAACCCCATCCCGACCATGAGCCACGATCACGACCACGGCACCGCCGTCCTCTCCAAGCCTCCCGCCAAGCTCGATTACAGCCTCACCGGCGAGAGCGCCACTCGCGCGGTCGAGCGCGGCCTCGCCGAGGCCGATTGGTATCAATGCCCGGTGCCCCGCGCCACCATGCGCAAGCTCCTCGAGCGCCGCGACGGGCCCGCCCTGCGCGACACCCTCATCTGGTTCGCCCTCATTCTCGGCTCCGCCTACGCCACCTGGGCGCTCTGGGGCACCTGGTGGGCACTCATCCCCTACGCCTGCTACGCCGTGCTCTACGGCTCCACCTCCGACTCGCGTTGGCACGAGTCCAGCCACGGCACCGCCTTCAAGACCGATTGGATGAACAACGTGCTCTACGAGATCGCCTCCTTCATGGTCATGCGCGAGTCCACCGTCTGGCGCTGGAGCCATACCCGACACCACTCGGACACCATCATCGTCGGCCGCGATCCCGAGATCGCCGTCCCCCGCCCGCCCGACCTGAAGGCCTTGGGCCTGGGCTTTTTCAACATCGGCGTTTACCCCGGCTATTTCAAAAAGTTGCTCAACCACTCCCTCGGCCGCATGAGCGCCGATGAGAAGACCTACATTCCCGAGACCGAGTTTCCCAAGATCTACCGCAAGGCCCGCATCTCCGTCGCCATCTACCTCGCGGTCATCGGCACCGCCCTCGCCACCGGCAGCATCCTGCCGCTGCTCTTCATCGGCCTGGCCAACATCTTTGGCTCCTGGCTCATGGTCGTCTACGGCCTCACCCAGCACACCGGCCTGGCGGAAAACGTGCTCGATCACCGGCTCAACTGCCGCACGGTCTACACGAATTCCATCCACCGCTACCTGTATTGGAATATGAACTACCACGTGGAGCATCACATGTTCCCGCTCGTTCCCTACCACAACCTGCCGAAGCTCCACGAGGCCGTGAAGTCCGACATGCCCACGCCCTACCCCAGCCTCCTGTCCGCCTGGCGCGAGATCGTCCCCACCGTCCTGAAGCAGGTCAAAGACCCCGCCTACCACGTCAAACGCCAGCTCCCCGCGGCCCCGGTCCGCGTCGCCGATCCCGCCGCCGCGCGCGGTCGCGGGGCCAAGGCCGACGCCCAGGGCTGGATCGAGGTCTGCGCCGCCGCCGACCTCGGCCCCGCCGACGTCATCCGCTTCGACCACGGCAAAAAAACCTACGCACTTTACCGCGACGACGAGGGTAAACTCTACGCCACCGACGGCATCTGCACCCATGGCAACACCCACCTCGCCGAGGGCCTCGTGAAAGGCAAAATCGTCGAGTGCCCCAAGCACAACGGTCGCTTCAACCTTGCCGACGGCTCGCCTGCCCGCGCCCCCGTCTGTCGCGGCCTCGCCACCTATCCGCTCGAGGAGCGCGCCGGCCGCCTGCACCTCAACGTCGCCCGCGCCGGAGGGGCCGGCGCCCGCCCCGAAAAGACCTACCAGCTCCGCGTCGTCAGCAACCGCAACGTCGCCACCTTTATCAAGGAACTCGTGCTCGAGCCCATCGACCCCGCCGAGAAAGTCGCCTTCACCCCCGGCGACTATCTCCAGCTCGACATCCCGGCCTACGATCTCATCCGCTTCCGCGAGTTCGACATCCCGCAGCCCTACGCGACCGTCTGGGAAAACCAGCACGTCTTCGACCTCGTCGCCCGGAATCCCGAGGGCGGCCGCCGCAACAACTACTCGCTCGCCAGCAACCAGCAGAGCGAGCGCACCCTGCGTTTCAACGTCCGCATCGCCACCCCGCCCCCCGGCCAGGATTGCGCCCCCGGTGTCGGCTCGGCCTACGTTTTTAACCTCAAGCCCGGCGATACCGTCACCGCCATCGGCCCCTTCGGCGACTTCCACCCCAAGCCCACCCAGCGCGAGATGGTCTACATCGGCGGCGGCGCCGGCATGGCCCCGCTCCGCTCCCACCTCTCCTGGCTCTTCGAGACCGAGAAGACCTCACGCCGCGTGAGTTTCTGGTATGGCGCCCGCTCCAAGCAGGAAATCTTCTACGCCGGCTACTTTGCCACGCTCGCCGCCGCGCACCCGAACTTCGCCTTCCACCTCGCCCTCTCTTCCCCGCTGCCCGAGGACAACTGGACCGGCCACCTCGGCTTCATCCACGAGGTCGTATTGGAAGAACACCTACGCGGGCACGGCAACCCGAAGGCGGTCGAGTACTACCTCTGCGGCCCGCCCATGATGATCAAGGCCTGCGTCAAGGTCCTCACCGACCTCGGCGTCCCCTCCAACCAGATCGCCTACGACGAGTTCTGATCGCTCCGAGGTGGGGCGGGACCGCTGGGCCCGCCGTCGCCACCCGTCACCTGTTTGCTCCGTTCGCTGGCTTGAGCCGCCCGCTTCCGTGGTTTTCCTCGATCTCGCATGACCCCCATTCCTCTCGAAGACCAACACCTCGACATCATCGGCAAGGCCCGCCGCGGCCTCGGCCTCTCCGACGAAATCCTGCTCGCCCGCGCCGGCCTCACCGCCGCCGACCTCGCACGACTTGAATCCGGCGACCCCGACGCCCCCGCCCTCGCCAAGATCGCCCCGGTGCTCGGTCTGGGGCCGGTCGCCCTCGCCGCCGCCGCCCGCAAAGCCTGGCGCCCCGAGCCGCTCGCACTCGATGGGCTGGCCCAGTTCAACACCGTGTTCGAGGACATGACGGTCAACGCCTACCTCGTGTGGGACCCCGCCAGCCGCGACGCCGTGGTGTTCGACACCGGGGCCGATGTCACCGGTCTGCTCGAGTTTGCCGCCGCGCGCGGCCTCGCCATCCGCCTCGTCCTCCTGACCCACACCCACGAGGACCACGTCGCCGATCTGCCCCGCCTCCTCGACCGCACCGGCGCTCCCGCCTGGGTCCACGCGAGCGAACCCATCGACGGCGCCGCGCCCTTTGAGGCCGGCCGCAGTTTCACCGTCGGCGCCCTGCGCGTCGAGACGCGCCTCACCTCCGGCCACTCCCCCGGCGGCGTCACCTACCCGGTCCATGGCCTCGCCCGTCCTCTGGCGATCGTCGGCGACTCCGTTTTCGCCGGCTCCATGGGCGGCGGCAAAGTCTCCTACGCCGACGCCCTCGCCAACAATCAGCGCCACATTCTCACCCTCCCCGATGAGACCATTCTTGCCCCCGGCCACGGTCCTCTGACGACTGTCGGCGAAGAAAAACGCCACAACCCGTTCTTCGCCCACTAAAACCCTCGTCCCCGCTCCCCCGACCATGGCCACCTCCGCCACCTCCGCCGCCAAAAAATCCACCCCGCCTCGCCTCCGCCACATCGCCTCACTCTGGTCCCTCGTCCAGCACCCCTCGGCCAAGACAGAGTGGTCCCTCGAGAAAAAAATCGCCGACATCAAAGCGGCCGGCTTCGACGGCTTCGCCACCCAGCCCGGCGAAGAACACGCCCGCCTCGCGGCCAAACACGAGCTCTGCATCGTCGGCTATATTTCCACGGCCAAGCCCTCCGAGTTCCGCCCGCTCATCCTTAAAAACCGCGACGGCGGCGCCCTCCGCATCAACGTCCAGCTCGGCGACCACGACACGCCCGTGGCCAAGGCCGTCGCCATGGCCGTCCGCATCGTCGAGGAAGGCGACAAGCTCGGCTGCCCCTGCGACATCGAGGTCCACCGCGACACCTGCACCGAGACCCCCGAAAAAGCCTACGCCATCGCCGCCGGCTTCAAGAAGGCGACCGGCAAACTGCTCCCCATGACGTGGGACTTTTCCCACATCTCCGTCGTCAAGCACCTCGCCCCGCCCTACTGGGAGCGCCTCCTTGTCGCCCCGAAGCTCGTTCAGCACGCGCGCCAGTTCCACTTCCGCCCTTTCAACGGCCACCACTGCCAGATCCCCGTCACCGACGGCACCGGCCGCATCTCGCTGGAGCTCACCCAGTGGCTGCCCTTCCTCGAAAAAACCATCGCCATGATCCTCGCCGGCAAGCCCGACGGCCGGGACATTTTTGTGTGCCCCGAGATGGGCCCCGTCCCCGGCGGCTACAACTTCGCCCAGCTCCCCAGCAGTTGGGAAGACGCCAAGGTCCTCCGCGGCATCATAGACGAGACCTGGAAAAAGGCTCTCGCCGCCCGCGCCAAGTAAACCGCCACCGTCCTTCTTCCCCGTTTTTCCATCCCTTTAAAAAACTCCCGCATGAAACCCACCATCGCATTCGTCGGCGTCGGCCGCATGGGCGCCAACATGGCCCGCCGCCTCCACGAACAAGGCTACGCCGTCACCGCCGTCCATGACCGCCACGCCCCGTCCGCCACCGAGCTGGCCGCCGAGCTCGGCGCGCAAGTCGCCACCGAACTCGCCGCCATCACCGCCGCCGCCGATGTCATCTTCACCGTCGTCACCGACGACGCCTCCCAGCGCGCCGTTTTCGCCGCCACCGGCGACAGCCTCCTCGTGGGCGCCGCCGGCAAGATCTTCGTCAACAGCGCCACCATCAGCCCGGCCGTCCACGTCGAGGTCGAGGCGGCCGCCGCCCGCGTCGGCGCCGCTTCGCTCGAGGCCTGCATGGCCTCCAGCATTCCCCAGGCCCGCGCCGGCACCCTCTACCTCATGTGCGGCGGCGATCAGGCCGTGTTCGAGAAACTCCGCCCCGTGCTCACCGAGCTCAGCGACCAGGGCAAACTCCTGCGCTACATCGGCCGCGCCGGCACCGCCGGCCAGGTCAAGGCTCTCGTCAACATGGTCATGAACATCAACACCGCCGGCCTCGCCGAGGGGCTCGGTCTCGGCGCCACCCTCGGCCTCGACCCGAAGATGCTCATCGAGGTCTTTTCCCAGACCGGCGCCAATTCCCGCGTCGTCGCCACCGACGGCGAGGACATGGTCAATCGCGACCACGCCTGTTATTTCTCCGCTTCCCACGCCGCCAAGGATAGCGGCATCGCCCTCGCCCTCGGCGTCGAAAAAGGCCTGAGCCTGCCCCTCGCCGCCGCCACCAAGGCCCAGTACGACCGCCTCGTTTCCCTCGGCCTCGGCGGCCTCGACAAGAGCGGCATCGCCGAACTCACCTTCCCCGGCCGCGCCGGCACGAGCTGAGTTTTTCCCGCCGCGCCCCCCGTTACCCTCCCGGTTTTCTTCATGCTCACCAATCCCTTCCCCTCCCTCGGCACCCCCGTCTCGCGGCTTTGTTTCGGCACCTTTGGCCTCAAGGGCGTCTTCGGCGCCTTTGATCGCACCGAGGCCATCGACACCCTGCACTACTGCTGGAGCCAGGGCGTCAACTTCCTCGACACCGCCCGCCACTACGGCGAGGCCGACGAGATCGTGTGCGAGGCCCTGCGCGCCTGGAACGGCCCGCTCCCCTTCATCGCCACCAAGGCCGAGCACATCGGCCCGGTGCTAGCCTGGGGTTCGCCGACCATTCCCATCGAGCTCTGTTTTCCCCCCGGCCACATCACGAAACAGGCCGAGGACTCCCTGCGTATCCTGGGCGTGGATACCATCGACCTTTTCCAGCTCCATCTCTACTGGGCCAACTGGGGCATCGAGGGCTACTGGCTGGACGAGTTGGAGGCCTTGAAGGCCTCCGGCAAGATCCGCGCAATTGGAGTCTCGCTGCCCGACCAACGCCACGATGTCGCCCTGCCCCTGGTCCTCTCCGGCCGCATCGACGCCGTCCAGACGATCATCAACATCTTCGACCCCACCGCGCTCGACTGCCTCGCCCCGCTCTGCGCGAAAAACAAAGTCGCCGTGCTCGCCCGCTGCGTCCTGGACGAGGGCGGCATCACCGGCTTTCTCACGCCCGACACCGTCTTCGGCGACGGCGATTTCCGTGCCCGCTACTTTGACGCCGGTCCGCGCTCGGAATACATCCGCCGCGTCGACGCCCTGCGCGCGTTTGTGCCGCAACACGCGGGCAACCTCGCCGCCCTGGCGCTGAAGTTCGTGTTGAAGGATCCGAACGTCACGTCCGCCCTCACCTCGATGAACATCCGCCGTTTCGCCGAGGAAAACGTGCGCGCCGCGCTCGAGACTCCGCTGTCCGACGAAGCCTTCGACCAGCTCTGGCGCCACCACCACTGGGTGCGGAATTTCTATCGCGCCAAAGTCATGGGCGCGGCGCTGGCCCACTGATTCGTGATCAACTCGGATCGTCAGTCCGCCCTCGGCGGAACGCCTGCTTCCCGCCGAGGGCTCGGACGACGGGGCGAGACGCCCCGTCGTGCACCCGGGACGGGTGCGCTCCCCGGACCCTTTCAATCTTCAAACTAAGAATCCCCCGTCCATGCCCATCGCCTCTCCCGCTGTCCGCTGGTCCGAGCTTCGCCCCGACGATTTCCGCGCGCGTCGCGACACCTGCCCGGTCGTCTATCTCCCGCTCGGGCTGGTCGAGCCGCACGGCCACGTCGCCGCCCTCGGTCTCGATTTGATCAAGGCCGAGTACTACTGCGAGGAGGCCGCGCGCCGCTTCGGCGGCATCGTCGCGCCCGCCCAGGGTTACCACATCCACGAATGCGGTTTCCACGCGTCGTGGCTGGAGGAGGTGGTCGGCGAGGAAAATCCGTACCTGGCCGCGCTCCCGCCCCACGTGATGGCGCGGCTTTTCCTCTACCAGCTTCGCGCGTTCGCCAACACCGGCTTCCGCGCCGTGATCGCGATCAGCGGACACTCCGGCGGCAGCCAAAACGACCTTCGGCGCGTCGCGGACGCCTTCAGCGCGCGCACCGGCGTGACGGTCATCGTGAAAACCGACCCCGAGTGGGTGGAGGGCCTCTACACCGGCGACCACGCCGGCCGCTACGAGCTTTCCCAGCTCCTCGCCATGCGCCCCGAGTTGGTGGACTTGTCCTTGTTAAATCGCCGCCACGAGCCTGGCTCCGGCGGCCAACTCGCGCTCGGTGATGACGCCGCCGAGGCCACCGCCGAGCACGGCCGCGCGATCAACGAAGCCATCCTCGCCGCCGTGGGAGCGACGGTGACCGCGTTGCAACGTGACGCGCCGTCGGGCCCGCGCGCCGCCCTGCTGACCTACGCCGACGCCGAGGCGATCTGGACCGAGTTGCCCGGCGATAACGCCGCCTGGTTCTCCGCTTCCCCCAAGCCCGGCCAACCCGCCGTCACGGCCGGTTCGCGCTGGAAGCCCTACGAACGCCCCGAGCTCCCCTGAGCCGGGGCCGGGGTGACGGCTCGCGTGGCGGGTTTTAGGTGGGGTTATCCGCGGCGGCCGGGCCAGGTTTCTGGGCGGGTCCAGAAGGCGTCGGCGCGGCCGCCGTAGTAGCTTTCCAATACGGCGTCCATCACCGCCGAGGTGCGGCGGGCGCTTTCGCCCGTGCCGGGGCACCCGCCGCGACCGAGCAGGGCATCGACCACGGTCTGGATGAGCGGCTGCTGCACGTGGGGCGGGTTGGGCAGATCAAAGGTTTGCACACCGTCGCGGGTTTCGAGACGGAGGGGCTCGTTGCCGAAGGTGGAGAACGCGAGCCGGCCGGCTGTGCCGGAGAGCACGATCTCGTCGGCGGGCAGGGCGCTGGCGAAATTCCACGCGGCGGCGCCGGGCACGCCTACTTCGGTGGCGAAGGTCATGACCACGGCGTCCTCGACGGGGAGCGGCGTGGCGACGGCGGCGGCGTGGCCGCTCACGCGGACGAGCGGGCCGACGAGGTGGTCCAGCAGGTCGAGGGTGTGCGAGCCGAGATCGAGGAAGAGGCCGGCGCCGGCGTTGGCGGCATCGAGCCGCCAGGGCGGTTTGGCGACATCGCTCAGGTGGGGCGGCGGGCAGGCGTAGCGCACGTTTATGCCGGTGAGGCGACCGAGCGCGGCGGCGTCGAGCAGGGTTTTAACCTGCACGAAACGCGGCAGGCAGCGGCGGTAGTAGGCGACGAAGACGGGCGCGCCGGCGGCCTGGAACGCGGCGAGGATGGCGTCGCACTCGGCGGTGTGGCGGGCGAGGGGTTTTTCGATGTAGGCGGCTTTGCCGGCGGCGGCGGCGAGCAGGGCTCCTTCGAGGTGCGCGCCGGGCGGGGTGGCGACGTAGATCGCATCGACGTCGGGGTCGGCGACGAGGGCGCGGGCGTCGTCATACCAGCGGGCCACGCCATGGCGACGGGCGTAATCGGCGGCCTTGGCGCCGTCGCGACGCATGACGGCGACGAGCTCGGAGCCCCGCGCCTTTTGCAAGGCCGGGCCGCTTTTGACCTCGGTGACGTCGCCGCAGCCGATGATGCCCCAGCGAATGTGCGAGCGAGTGGGCGGGGCGGGGCGGGGGGCGGCGGGTATCATGCGCCGGCCAGCATGGACGGGGGACGCGGCGGGCGGCAAGTGGTCCGCGCACGGGGCGCGGAGGTGGCGCGGGGCGAAGGCGGCGCGGGCGTGGCCGGGAAGGAGGCGAGGAGGCTGGAGGCCTCCTCGATCATGGGCGGCACGCCCATGCCACTTCGGAATCACGGGCGGGACGCCCGTGCCAAGCCTGTGCCACGCCAGTGCGCCACGCCTGCGCTCACGCCCGTGCACGCCCGCGACTACTCGAGGAAGCTCTGTTGCTTCGGCGCGGCGGCGGCGGCGAGGGCGGCGCGGCGGGCGGACTCCTCCTCGGGGGTGGAGTTGAGGTGGCGCGGGGCGCGGGCGACGCGGGCGGCCAGCGCGACCTCGCGGTCGGAGACGATGCGATCGCACATGCCGTGGATGTGGAGGCGCAACCACTGGGCGGTGCTGCTCTCGGCGCGGTAGTCGGCGGGGCCGTAGTGGTCGATGCGGCCGGCGGAGCGCAGGCGGTCGTTTTGCGCGAACTCGTCGGGGCGGGCGGGGTTGTAGACGCCGTAGGCCTTGCCGCCGCCTTTTTTGGTGACGGAGAAGCTGGGCACATCGCTGGGGCCGTCGGCGACGTAGATCATGTTTTGGAAGGGGATGCGGCGATCCTCGGGGGCGATGTTGGCGTTGACCTCGAGGGCGGCGTTTTTGTTGGTGCCCTTGTTGATCTCGAAGAGGGCGCGGGTCTTGGTGGTGTTGTCGATGACGAGGCCGATCTGGGCGATGACGGACTCGGCTTCGAGGCCGAAGTCGCCCTGCTGGAGGAAGCCGGGCTGGAGCGGATTCTCGATGAATTCGCAGCCCCACACGCCATCGACGAAGGGGGCGATGGCGCTGCCGCGCACCATCTCGGCGAGGCCGGTGCTGACGATGTAGTGTTCGAGGCGGATTTCGTGTTTGCGGTAGATCTCCTTCTCGGCGACGTAGCCCTGGGCGGTGAGGAAAAAATCGGGCAGGCCGGGGTAGAACCTAATTTCGGCGCCGCACTCGCGGAGGATCTTGTTGCTCAGGTGCGGCATCTTGCCGGCGAGCACGTGGGTGAGCAGGTGGTTGAGGTAGGCGATCTCGGGCGAGAGGTGCTGGCCGCGGCGCTTGTAGTGGGTGACGAGGTTGTTGGTCTCGTTCCAGAAGCCCGGCTCGTCGATGCCGTAGCGACGGAAAAGCGGGGACTGCATGTATTCCGGGATAAGCGTCTTGTCGAAGTCCCAGATGCAGGCGATGGTGTTCTGCGTGAATAGAGTCGTGGCCATGGCGGATCAGCATCGTTAGCGCGGGTAAAAAAAAGCCCCGTGCGCGCGACGCGTGCGGGCAAACCAAGCCGCGCGCGCGGGGGCGCGCAATGCGCAATCCGCCGCCGCTTCGCCGCCGTCCCCTTCACCGCCCCGCCCAGACTCTCCGCCGCCCCGTTCCGCCGCTTCCCCCCGTCACCCTCGAGCTAATTTTTCCCCGCCATGGTCACCCTGCCCGACATCACCCTTTTCCAGCGCCGCGCCGACGAGCTCGACGCCCAACTGCGTTCGCCGGATTTCTACACCAACGCCCGCGCGGCGGCGGAGATCACCCGCGAACACCAACGGCTGGGGGTGTTGCTGGGGAACCACGCGGCGCTGAAAAAAGCCCACGCGGACATCGCGGAGATGCGCGCGCTGCTGCACGACGCGGGCGGCGACGCGGAGCTGCGCGAGCTGGCGCAGTCGGAGCTGCCGGGCCTGGAAACGCGCGCGACGGAGCTGGCCGCCGAGGTGCTGCGACAGATGATCCCGCCGGAGGCGACGGATTCGCGCAACACGGTGGTGGAGATCCGCGCCGGCACGGGCGGCGAGGAGGCGGCGCTCTTCGCGGCCACGTTGACCCGCATGTATCAACGCTACTGCGAGACGCGGCGCTGGACGGTGGAGCCGATGGGCAGCTCGCCGTCGGAGCGGGGCGGGTTTCGCGAAATCAGTTTCCTGGTGCGCGGCCAGGACGTGTACAAGCAGTTGAAATTCGAGAGCGGCGTGCATCGCGTGCAGCGCGTGCCGAGCACGGAGGCGAACGGGCGCATCCACACCTCGACCGTGACGGTGGCGGTGCTGGCGGAGGCGGAGGAGGTGGACATCTACATCGACCCGCAGGACCTCGAAATCACGGTGCAACGCGCGAGCGGGCCGGGCGGCCAGGGCGTCAACACCACGGACTCGGCGGTGCGCATCATCCACAAGCCGACCGGGCTGATGGTGTTCTGCGCGGACGGGCGCTCGCAGATAAAAAACAAGGCGAGCGCGATGTCGGTGCTGCGCGCGCGGCTGCTCCAGCGCAAGCAGGACGAGGAGGCGGCGAAATACGCGGCGCAGCGCAAGAGCCAGATCGGCACGGGCGATCGCAGCGAACGCATCCGTACGTATAATTTTCCGCAGAGCCGGCTCTCCGATCACCGCATCGGGCTGACCATCCACAGCCTGGCGCAGGTGGTGGAGGGCGACATCGGGCCGGTGGTGGAGGCGCTGCAAAAGGCCGACCTGGAGCAAAAACTGGCGGTTCTCACCGGGCAGCCTTTTGACATGAAACGGGCGGCGGCGGGGGATGACGAAGAGGACTGACGCGGCAAAAGCGGACGGAATTTTTAAACCACGAAAGACACAAAATACCCGAAAACCGAACCTTCGCTTTCGGGGCCTTACGTGTAGTTCTTGCGAACATGGCCATGCTGTCGCTGCTCGAAATAATCACGAAGACCACGGAGTTCTTCGCGTCGCGGGGCGTGGAGTCCGCGCGGTATAACGCGGAGCAGGTCATCGGGCACGCGCTGGGGCTGAAACGCATGCAGCTCTATGTGCAATTCGAGCGGTTGCTCACCCAGGAGGAACTGGACAAGGTGCGGCCCTTGGTGAAACGCCGCGCGCAGCGCGAGCCGCTGCAACACATCGTCGGCACGGTGGAATGGGGCGGGCTGGTTTTGAAAAGCGATAAACGCGCTCTCGTGCCGCGGCCCGAGACGGAGGAGCTGTTCGAGCTGCTGGTCGAGCGGTTGAAGGCGGCCGACGCGACGGCGGGCGGGGTGACGGCGCGGCGGGTGCTCGATCTGGGCACGGGATCGGGGGCGCTGGCGCTGGCGCTGGCGAAGGCGTGGCCCGAGGCGCGGGTGACGGCGCTGGATAGGAGCGACGATGCGCTGGCGCTGGCGCGCGAAAACGCGGCCTCGACCGGGCTGGCCGAGCGGGTGGAGTTTTTGAAATCGGACTGGTTCTCGGCGCTGCCGGCGGGCGCGGACTTCGACGTGATCGTGGGCAACCCGCCCTACCTCACCGAGGACGAGGTGGCGGAGGCGGAGCCCGAGGTGCGCCTCCACGATCCGCTCGCCGCGCTGGTGGCGCGGGACGAGGGCCGGGCGGATTTGATGAAGATCATCGCGGGCGCGGCGGCGCGGCTGGCGGCGGGCGGCTGGCTGGCGCTGGAAACGGGTATCGCGCAACACGCGGCGCTGCTCGCGGCCCTGGCGGCGGCGGGGCTGCGCGACGGTGAATCGCGCAAGGACCTGAGCGGGCGGAATCGTTTCGTGCTTGCGCGGAAGTGAACCGACCGCGGGGCGGGGTGGACGGGGCTCACGCCACGGCGACGAGGCGGGGGGCGGGAGCGCCTTTGCGGGGAGCGGGAAGGATGGCGCCGACGGTGCGGCCGAGGAGGGAACGGCCGAGGGGCGAGGCGGGGGTGACGACGGTGATCGCGCGGGCGTCGTCGGGGGCGGGGAAGGTGAGGCCGCCATTGCCGGGGCCGATGAGGATGTGGTCGCTACGGTCCCCGGTGGCGAGGGTGACGAGGCTGCCGAGCTGCACCTCGGTGTGACCGGCGGGGGGAAAGGCGAAGGCGCGCCAGGCGGCAAGGGCGGCGGCCAGCTCGGTGGCGAGGCGGGCCTGGCCCTCGGCGAGGTAGGCGGCCTCCTGGGCGTGGGTATCGTATTTGTTTTCGGCGCGGCTTTCCTCGCTGATGGACTCCTCGCGGGCGTCGAGCGCGGCGTGGGTCTGGCGGGCGAGCTCGGCGGTGAGGGTGGCGAGTACGGCGGCGCGGAAGAGCTCTTTGGACATGGGTGGGAAGTGACGGGAGTCACTCCCCGGTGTTATGAGCGTTTAATCGCCTTGGTTTCAAGGGTGGCGCGGTGCGACCACAGGCACTTCGCGCCACTCGCCGTGCCGATACTGCCAACAGCGGTTCTGCTCGATCGCGAATAGGTGCAGCCAGAGGTGATCGAAGAGCTGCCGGACGCCGGGGTTCCCCTCCAGGACCGCCATGATCCGCGACCGGGGAGCCTCGAGAAAAACCGACAAGCGCCGCGGCTCGTGGACGAAGTTTTCGCCATCGTGGATGGACTGGAGGGGTAGGCCGACCTTGAGGTCGCCGGCATTGCCTTCCATCGCGCCGAGGCCGCCGACGACGTTGTGCAGGATCTTGTTGCCCGCCCCGTAGAGCGCGGGATCGATGCGCGAGGCGTAGTATTGCAGGTTGATCCAACTGGCGACCACGACCGGGGCGCAGAGGATCATCGTGAGGACCTTGCCCTCGGGGTCGGCGGCGGGATCGTAGTTGTGGAGAAATACGCGGCCGTCGAGTTTCAGCCCGGCGGTGCGTTGGCGCGGCGCGGCGATGATGGCCGCGTTGTTGGCCAGCCCCCACTCCGGCCGCACCTGGGCGATGTCGAAGGCCCGGCCGCGCACGGCGGCATCGAGCTTCGCGTCGGGCACGTGGCCGAGCCCGAGCCGGGGCGCGCGTTCGCGGCGGGTGGCCGCGCCGGCGGCGGCGAGCGCCTGCCGGAGTTTTTCCACGTCGTCGCGGTGCGTGTCGGGCACCTGGTCGAGGTCGAATATCACGACGTCGTCCGAGGTGGTGTTGTGCAGACCCGCGACGAAACAGGTGTCGGCGGGAATCGGCAGGCCTTGTTCCGCGATAATCGCGCGGACGGCCGGATCGTTCAGGGTGGCCGCCGCGAGACGGGCGTTGATGTCGCCGGCATGGCCGCCGCAGGCACCGCAGTCGAGGCCCGAGGCGTAGGGGTTGTTGGCGCTTTGGCTGCCGTGCCCGCAGAGGAGAACGAGGCGGGCGAAATTTTTGGTGAGGCTCATGCTGCGCAGGGCGCCGGCCGCCAGCTCCGCGCGCGTCGCGAGCGGCAGGGAGGCAAACTCGGGCGCGATCCGCGCGCAGGAGGGCTCCCGCCGCGTGCGGCCGAGCGCGGCGCCGAAGGCCAGGCCGGCGGTCTCGACGAAGGTGAAGCAGGAGGCGGCGGAATTCTGGAACGCCTTCCACGCGCCGGCCTCGGCCTGGGAGGCCTTCACGTCGGCGGCCTCTTCGGGCGACAGCGCGTCGTGCGTGGTGATGGCCGGCACGAGAAGCACCGGGCAGCGGGCGGCGGCGGCGGGCGCACCGGTGGTCAGGTGCGCCACCGGAAACCCAAAGAAACCGGCAAAGCCGATGGTCTGGATGCCCGGCAGCGCGCCCTCGAGGTGACGGCGAAAAATCTCGGAGCGGACGTCGATGCAGAAGACCGACTGCGCAGGCGGACGCCCCGTCGGCGCAACGCCGGTCTGAGCGGCGAGGTCGCGGGCCAGGCCCGAATGATAACGCGCTTCGTAGGCGTGCTGCCAGCGTGCGAGCACCTCGAAGGTCCGGGAATTTGTCGCGACCGGCTTTTGCTGGCGCCAGTCGGCGCGGAAAACGTGGTCACGGGCAAACGCCTCGAAAAGGGCCGCGTCGTAGGCGAGCCGAACGGCCAGCAGATCGCCGAGCACCGGATTGGCGCGACCGCGCAGGGCATCCTCGCGCGCCCGATACTGGGCATGGCCGGCCCAGCCGGCGATGCCGGCCAGTTGCCGGTGCAGGAAATCGGCGAGGGAGCCGGCCGGCGGATCGAGCCGCGCCAGACAGTCCGTGATCGCGGCGGAGGCATCCGCGGGCAGCGCGGTCACGAAGCGACGGAAGCCGGTCAGGCCGAAGGCCTCGGGGTTGCGATCATGCAGCGCCGCCTCGCGCCACGCGGTGTAGAGCGATTGGGTTTTCCAGGGCGAATTCCACGTGGTCTGGTTTTCGTCGAAGGTGACGGCGCACCACTTGGAGATTTCCTCGGTCACGAAGACGCTCCAGTGGGCGCGCGGATGGCGCTGGTCGAGCAGGTCGGCCACGGTGAGCAGCGCGGCGGGAGGCTGCGCGGCGCAGGCGGTTTCGAGGCCTTGGAGCAGGGCTTCGGGCGTCCAGTTTTCGTCACCGGCCGAAAGCAGATCGGCGCGCGTGATCCGGCCTTCCGCGTAGGCCTGCCGGTAGTCGGCGGGGCTTTGCAACGGGGCGGCCCCTACGACGCGTTGCAACAAGGCGCACGCCTCCGGGAAGGGCCGGTTTATCAGGCCGAGGAAGGGATTCACGGCGACGAAATGCCGGAGGGGCCAGAGCGGCGGGATGCGGGTGAGCGCGGTTTCGAGGGCGGCGGCGATCACCTCCGGGGAGAGGCGTTTTTGGGCGGACGCGGGCAGAGTGGCGGAAGGCATGAGAGAGAGAGTCGGGTAGGCGGTTCGGGTGAACGATGACGAGTGCGGGAGACTTCAGGCGGAGGTGGAGTGTTGCGGCCAGAGCCGGCCGAGAATGCGGTTGAACAACGTGCCCAGGTAGAAGCCGTTCAGGGCGTGGACATACAGCCGCCGGCCGAAGACAAACTGGTTGGCGCGCCAGAGGAAGGCTTGAAAAAGAAACAAACCCGCGAACACGCCGCCCACCGCGAACAACAGCGCCTGCGGAGTCTGCGCCCGCGGCAGATGGGTGAAGAGGGCGGAGGCCCCCGCATGCAAGGAAAGGCTCAAGAGCGCCACGACCAGCGTCGCCGCAAAGCCTCGCGCGATGGCCCTTAAGCCGCCGCCTGAGGACCAGGCGCGTGCGATGCCGTAGGCCAGGGCCAGCGCCAGGATGACGCCGAAAACCCCGGGGTTGACGGACGTGGCGGGCAGGAAAATCTGCAGGATGACGGCGCCGAGCACGACGAACAGGCCACCGGCCAGCACGCCGATCGTGAGGGAGGGGATGCGCAGCCGCACGGCGGCGCGCGGCACGGCCCCGATGGTCGAGCCGGCGGTGAGGAAGGCGTGCGCCTTGTAGAGCGAGTGCGCGACGATGTGCAGAAACGCCAGGCCGTAGGCCCCGAGACCGCACTGCAGAAGCATGAAACCCATCTGCGCGATGGTCGAGTAGGCCAGCGCCCGCTTCACGCTCGGCTGCGCCAGCATCACGACCGCGCCGAAGGCGGCGGTGAAGGCACCGACGAGCGCCAGCAGGTTCGAGGCGGACGGCGCCGCCGCGAAGACCGGCGCAAAACGCACCACGAGGAAACCACCGGCGTTGATGATGCCCGCGTGCATGAAGGCGGACACCGGGGTCGGCGTCTCCATCGTGTCGGGCAGCCAACTGTGGAAGGGAAACTGGGCCGACTTCAGCATCGCGCAGGCCGCGAGCAGAAAGGCGGCGGGCACCGCGCCGCCAGTCTGGCCGGCCGACACGGACGCGAGGATCGTCTCGATGTCGAAGGTGCCGTGGTGGGCGTGCAGCATTAGCGCCGCGCCGAGCAGGCACCCGTCACCGAGGCGGCTGAACACGAATTTTTTCCGCGCGGAGAACCGGGCTCCGGCCCGCTCCGGGTAGTGGAGCAACAAACGATGAAGAAAGAGGCTGGTGGCGACCCAGGCGACCAGCAGCAGAAGAAGATGCCCCGAGAGCACGAGGGCGAGCACCGAGGCCTGGGTGAGACTCATCCAGGAAAAAAAGCGCGCCTGCCCGGGGTCGCCCGCCAGGTAGTGCCGCGAGAAGCCGAGCACCACCGCCCCGAGGAAGGCGACGAGCACGCCCATGACCACGGAGATGGTATCGAGCCGGAGGGCCGCCGCCAGCGCCGCGTCGGGACCGAATGGAGCCCAGCGGGCGGTGGACGGCCCGTGCGTCAGCAACAGGCCTGCGGCGGCCAGGGCGACCGCCACGGCCAGCCACGCCGCGCCGACACTCAGGCGGCCCGCCCAGGCGGGCCCGGCGGCCCGGGCGAGCAGGCCGGCCGCGAGCGGCAGGCCGGGCAGGAGAAGAAGGAGGAGGGCGGAAATGAAACTCATCGCTGGCAGCGTAGCGGTTCCTTGCCTTTTAGACGATGACATGGATCTTAGCTTATCGTTAAATTAAACTTAATTAACCAACGATGGCAGCATTTCTTAACTACCATCACCTGCGATACTTTCGGGTGATCGCGCAGGAACTTAGCGTGACGCGCGCCGCCGAGCGGCTGAACCTCTCGCCGCCGGCCCTCAGCATCCAGTTGAAGCAACTGGAGGAGAGCCTGGGGCAGTCGTTGTTTGATCGTGGTCGCGGCGGTTTGCGGCTGACCGAGGCGGGGCGGGTCGCGCTCGACTACGCGGAGACCATCGGGCGCGCGGGCGAGGAGTTGATGGATGTGATGAGCAACCGGGCGCCTGGCGCCGCGCGGCAGGTGCTGCGGGTGGGGGCGGTGGCGACGTTGTCGCGCAACTTCCTGCTCGAATTTCTCAAACCGGCCGTGCACCGCTCCAGCGTCGAGGTGGTGATCAAGTCCGGCACCAAGCGCGAGCTGCTGCTGGCGCTGCACTCGCATAAGGTGGACCTGGTGCTTTCGAATTCTCCCGCGCGGCGCGATTCCGAGACGCCCTGGCACAGCCATTTGCTCGCCGAGCAGGAGGTGGGCTTGGTGGGCGTGCCGGCGTGGAAAAAAAAGCGGCTGCGTTTCCCGGCGGATTTCGCGGCGGTGCCGGTCATCCTCCCGAGTCTCGACAGCAATACGCGGGCGGCCTTTGACCGCTTGACGGCGGCGGCGGGCATACGGCCGAAGATCATCGCCGAAGTGGATGACATGGCGATGTTGCGGCTCCTGGCGCGCGAGGGCGAGGGGCTGGCGCTGGTGCCGCCGGTGGTGGTGCGGGACGAGATCGAAGACGGGGTGCTGATTCTCACCCACCGCATGCCCGAGATTCGGGAGTCGTTTTTCGCGATCACGCCGAGTCGCAAATTTCCGAATCCCCTGGTCGAGGAACTGGTCGCCAGCATGGCCCAAAAGTTGAAGTGACCCCTTGTAAATCGCGATTAACCCGGGTTGATCGGTCATCTCGCCGCCGGCACTCGGCGCGGAGGCACGGGGCGGGACTCCGCGCGAGACGCGCGCGCTCCCCGGACCGGCAAACGGGGACTTTCGTGGATTAGTCTAAACTTGAACGCGAATCAGACTTAAGATGTCAGCTCGGCGAGGACGGCCTCGATGGGGCGGAGGCGGTCGGCGGGGAAGAGTTTGTTGATGCGGGTGATCACGGCCTGGATGAGGCCGTCGGGGCAGGAGGCGCCGCCAGTGATGAGGATGCGGCGCGGGCG
>JBBRHC010000031.1:0-20416 GCA_038223295.1 Opitutales bacterium | reverse complement strand
TGATCATTTCCGCCTTCGCCCCCGTCGCCGACATCCGCCTGTCCCTCACGCCCCAGCTTCGACGCGGGGCGCTGAAGGAAAATGAAGGGGAGAGATTAAATTTAAGTGATTCCAGCCGTGCCTCCGGCGCCACTGATCCATCTTCAAACTCAACTTCCCCCTTAAACTTCGATCAGGAGCAAGACACCGTCTTGCTCCTGATCGATCTCGGCCGCGGCCAAAACCGCCTCGGCGGCAGCATCCTCGCCCAGGTCCTTTCCCAGACCGGCCAGGCCCCCGCCGACGTCGATTCGCCCGCCGATCTCAAGGGTTTCTGGAACACCATCCAGCAACTCGGCCGCGAGGGCAAACTCCTCGCCTACCACGACCGCAGCGACGGCGGCCTCTTCGTCACCGCCGTCGAGATGGCCTTCGCCGGCCACGTCGGCATCACGCTCGATCTGCCCATCGCCGCCGACCCCGTCGCCGCCCTCTTCGCCGAGGAGCTCGGCGCCGTCATCCAGATCCGCGCCGCCGACCTCGACGCCGTCTCCGCCGTGTTCCGTGCCAACGGTCTCAAAGCCTGCGTCTCGTTGCTCGGCGCGCTCAACGCCCGCCACGCCGTCATCATTCGCCAGGGCGGCCACGAGCTGCTCAACGAACCCCTCCCCGCCCTGCGCGACATCTGGAGCGACGTCACCCGCCGCATGGCCACCCTGCGCGACAACCCCGCCTGCGCCGAGCAAGAGCACGCCCTCCGCCTCGACCCCGCCAACCCCGGACTCACGCCCAAGGTCACCTTCGCCGACGGAGATCTAACCACGGAGAACACGGAGGGCACGGAGAGCCAAACCGAGCTAAAGAAAAACCCCTCTTCCGCCTCTTCCGCCTCCCCCGTGCGCTCCGTGCCCTCCGTGGTTAAAAATCGTCCGCCCATGGCCATCCTCCGCGAGCAGGGCGTCAACGGCGAGGTCGAGATGGCCGCCGCCTTCACCCGCGCCGGCTTCAAGGCCATCGACGTCCACATGACGGACATTCTCTCGGGCCGCATCAGCCTCCGCGATTTCCGCGGCCTCGTCGCCTGCGGTGGTTTCAGTTACGGCGACGTCCTCGGCGCCGGCGAAGGCTGGGCCAAGAGCATCCTCTTCAACCCCCGCGCCCGCGACGAGTTCTCCGCCTTCTTCGCCCGCGCCGACACCTTTGCCCTCGGCGTGTGCAACGGCTGCCAGATGATGAGCAACCTCCACGCAATCATCCCCGGCGCCGACGCCTGGCCGCGCTTCGTGCAAAACCAGTCCGAACGCTTCGAGGCCCGCGTCGCCTCCCTCCTCATCGAGAAAAGCCCCAGCCTCCTCTTCGCCGGCATGGAGGGCAGCGTGCTCCCCATCGCCATCGCCCACGGCGAGGGTTTCGCCGAGTTCCCCTCCGCCGACGCCGCCGACGCCTTCAGCGCCTCCGGCCTGGTCTCGGCCCGCTTCGTGGACAACCACCACCGCGTCACCCAGCACTACCCGCTCAACCCCAACGGCAGCCCGCACGGCATCACCGCGCTCACCAGCACCACCGGACGCGTCACGCTCATGATGCCCCACCCCGAGCGCGTCTTCCGCGTCGTGCAACAAAGCTACGCTCCGCCCTCCTGGCGCGATCAGGAGGACGCCCCCTGGCTCCGCCTCTTCCAAAACGCCCGCGCCTGGGTCGGCTAAGCCCCCGGGAACGCCGGGCTCCCGCTCGATCCTCATTCTGCCCGTTCCTGGTCCCCGCCTTCCCTCCTCGTCCCCACCTCGTTCCTCGTCCCCACCCGCCCCTAAGCCCAACCGCCCGCCCTCCGCCCAACCGCCCCGCCGCCCATGTCCGTCCCCCGCGCCACCCTCGCCCCGCTGCCCGCGCGCAAACGCATCGCCCTAGTCGCCCACGACAACGAAAAGCCCACCCTGCTCGCCTGGGTCCGCGCCCATCGCGAGGCCCTCGCCGGCCACGAGCTATTTGGCACCGGCACCACCGGCGGCCTGATCGCCGACGCGCTTGGCTTGCCCGTGCATCGTTTCCTGAGCGGCCCGGTGGGCGGCGACCAGCAGATCGGCGCGGCCATCGCCGAGCAGCGCCTCGATTTGCTCATCTTTTTCTGGGACCCGCTCGCCGCCCAGCCCCACGACCCCGACGTCAAGGCCCTCCTCCGCCTCACCGTGCTCTGGAACGTCCCATGCGCCATGAACCGCGCCACCGCCGACTTCCTTTTCAGCTCGCCCTGGCTGCACCTGCCCTACCCCCGCGCGACGACCTGACGCCTCCGGCGGAAACAAAGGCCGCGACCGCCACGCGCGTCGCTCCGCCCACCTCGCCTCGACCAACCTTACGGAACGGTTCTCAACTTCACCCGCTCCGCCCGGATTTCCCTTCCTAGCAGCCGCTCCCCGCGCACCGCGAACCACTCCGGGTCTTCCGTGGTGCAAAACCGCCGCCCGCCCCCCCGGCCCAGTTTCCGCTCCTGCTCGGGATGCCGACGCATCCAGTCCGCCAGCCGGGTCGCCACGATCTCGCCCTGCGCGAGCAACTCCACCTCCGGCGGCACGATGCGCCGCAGCGCCGGCAACAACAACGGATAGTGCGTGCAGCCCAACAAAATGCGACTCGGCCAACCGCCACCCTCGCCCATCCCTTCGGCCACGCCGCCGGCTCCGCCCCCCTCACGCCCTCCGCCCCCTGCGCCGCCCCCTCCGCCCGCGCCCCGCACCGGCTCCAGCGCCTTTCGCAGAAAATACTCCGTCCCCGGCCCGTCCAGCTCGCCCGCCTCGACCAGCGGCACCCACAGCGGGCACGCCTGCTGGACCAGGGTCAGCCCCGGCGCGAGTTTGCGCAGCTCGATGCCATACGAATCCGACGCGATGGTCGCCTCCGTGCCCAGCACCGCCACCCGTCCCGTCGCCGCCGAGGGTGCCGTCTCCCCCGGGATCGCCACCGCGCCCGGCGGCAACCCCGCCAGCGCCTCCACCGAGGGCCGCACCACGCCCAGCACCCGCCGATCCGGCCGCCGCGTCGGCAGGTGAAGTTGTTGCACATTGCGCAGCGCCCGCGCCGACGCCGTGTTGCACGCCAGCACCACGAGCGGACACCCCTGCTCAAACAACCACTCCACCGCCTCCAGCGTGAACTCGTTCACCACCTCCGCGCTCCGCGCCCCGTAGGGCGCCCGCGCGCTGTCCGCCAGGTAGACGTAGTCATACTCCGGCAAGGCCCGCAGCAACGACGCCAGCACCGTGAGCCCGCCAAAACCCGAATCAAACACCCCGATCATTTGCGCCCCGCCCGCGCCAGCTCCGCCGCCAGCCGATACTGCTCGCGAAAAGCCTCCCCGAGGTCGCGCGCCAGCTTCAGCTCCTCCACCCGGTCCTTCGCGCGCAGCGCCGTCTTGATCCGCCCCGACGCCGCCGCGTAGTCCACCGCCGACATGTCGCGCAGCACCGCCAAGGCCTCGGGCGGGTTGCCCGCCGCGCTCACCTCGCGCCACGCCGCCACCAGCTCCGGGTGGGAGTCCAGACACATCACCCGCATGATAAACCGCAGCTCGCCAAACAGCCCCGCCGTCCACTCCGGCCGATACACCAGCGGATCCGCGATCTCGTAGGGCATCTCCGTCGGGTCGCTGCGCCGCTCCGCCAGGCCCGGCTCGTCATACGCATCTTTCCGCACCGGCAGACGGCGCAACGCATACCGCTCCGGCCCGCCCTCCGTGCCCGGTTTCTGGTTCCACAGGCGCTGCCCCTCGCGCGACATCACGTAGTCGATAAACATCTGCGCGCCCGCCGCGTTGGGCGCCCCGCGCAGCAGCCCCACCGGATCGACGGAAAACACCGTGCCGCCCGGCGGCGAGACATAGGTGAGGCGCGAGCTATCCGCGCGCCGTTCCAGCGCCTCCGCCTGCTGGCGCCCGTAGAAGTCTATGCACATGCCCGCCGCGCAGTTGCCCGCCGCCACATCCACCGGCACCTTTTGCGCACTGTCCGTGAAATACCGCGCGTTGGCCGAGATCGCCTGCAATAGCCGCAAACCCTCCACCCAACCCTCCGCCACCGCCGCCTTTTCCGCCGCCGCGCGCGCCTCCTCGGTCGCGTAGCGCGCCACGCTCAGGCGCGCCCGCACCACCTCGTGGATTTTTTGCTGAAGCACGTTTTCAAACGCCTTGTTCATAGACCCGCTCTTCGTCGGGTCCGCCAGCGCCACCTGCCCGAGGTAACGCGCATCCGCCAGATCCGACCAAGCGCTCGGCTCCGGCACACCCAGCCGAGCGATGGCATCCCGGTTATACACGATGCCAAACGAACTCAACACCGCGCCCGTCCAGCGCCCCTCCGGGTCGCGAAAATCGTCCCCCGCGTGTTTCACCGGCACCACCGCCTCGTCCATCCAGTCCGGCTTCGCGCCGCCTCCCGCATGCATCGCCGCCAGCCGCCCCGCGCGCGCCTGCGAGATAAAATCGAAGGCCCCGCCCCCGAAGAAAATATCGATCCCCGAGCCCGCCTCCGAAGCCAGGAACGCCGCCCGCGCCGCCTTCGCCTCCTCCGGCGCGTCCTTGGCCAGGCGCCCGTCCGCGAAGGCAGCCTGCACGGTCGCGCTCCAGGGCTTGCCCAGCGTGCGCGTCCAGTGGTTTTGGAACGACGCGATGTATTCACCCTCCAGATACCGCGTGATCTCGCTCGTGCCCCCGATCAGCCGCCAGTCGAGCAACACCTCGCGCCCGGTCCGCTCCCGGTACACGCGGCGAAACCCCGCCTCGAATTCATGCCTGATCGCCTCGTTGTGCGGCGAGATGATGACGACGGTGTCCATCTTCTCCGCCCCCGCCCCGCCCGCCACCCGCATCCCGCCATCCGGGTCCGGTCGCAGCGCGAAAGGCAGGGCCAACACCACCGCCAGCAGGAAAAAAAGCCCCAGGTTGCGTGTCATTGCGAAAGGGCGGCTCAGCGTTCCAACACCACGACATCCTCCGCCACCACCACCGCGTGCAGCTCCCCCGCGCCCGCCCCCGCCAGGTGCCGCGGATTCAGTTCATACACCTTCAATGTAAACGGCTCCGCGCCCCCCGCCACCGCCGCGACGAAGCCGTACTGCGCCACTTCGCCCAGGTAGATCGACTCCCCGATCTTGCCCCGCACGCTGTTCACCGCCTCGCCGCGCGTGCGCAGCGTCCAGCACTCGGGCCGGATCGATACGGTCACCTTCGCTCCCACCGCCGGCGTCGCCGCCGCGTCGCCCAGCACGCCGGCGAATTTGCCCACCGCCGTCTCCACCTCGGCCTCGCGCCCGCGCCGCGCGCTCAGCGTGCCCTCGATAAAATCCGTCTCGCCGATGAAGTGCGCGACCGTCTTGCAGGTCGGCCGACCGTAGACCTCGCGCGGCGAGCCCACCTGCAAGATATGCCCGCCATCCAGGATCGCCATGCGGTCGGCGATGGAGAGCGCCTCCTTCTGATCATGCGTCACATACACCGTGGTGAGATTGAACTCCTTGCACACGCGGCGGATTTCCGCGCGCATTTCCAGACGCAGTTTCGCGTCCAGGTTGCTCAGCGGCTCGTCGAGCAGCAGGCAACGCGGCCGGATCACGAGCGCCCGAGCCAGCGCGATGCGTTGTTGTTGCCCGCCCGAGAGCTGGTTGGGTTTGCGCTCCGCGTAGGCCCCCATGCGCACCGACTCCAAAGCCTCCTTCACCCGACGCTCGATCTCCGATTTCGACACCTTCCGCTCCACCAGTCCGAAGGCCACGTTCTCCGCCACGCTCAGGTGCGGCCATAGTGCGTAGCTCTGGAACATCATACCCGTGTGTCGTTTATGCGGCTCCAGCCGTGTCACGTCCTCCCCGCCAAACCGGATCGTGCCCGCCTCCGGGATGTAAAAGCCGGCGATGCTGCGCAGCAGGGTGGTTTTGCCGCAACCGCTGGGCCCGAGGAGGAAAAACAACTCGCCCGCCCCGATGCTCAGATCCAGCCCGTGCAGGGCCGTGACCGAACCAAACCGTTTGGTGAGCTGCGAAATTTGGATCGAAATCATGCGAGGGAAACGGGAAATGGGTTAGCAAGCCCCGCGCCTCCCCCCTAGTCAAAGCGTTAGGCCGCGTCCGCCGCGTCCTGGCGCGCCCCGCCGCCCCAAGTGCCAAACTTCACCCCACCGTCACCATCGCCGCCCTTGCCCGCGCCCCGTCCGGCATCCTAGCTAGGGTCTTTCACCGCCACCATGCCGCCCACCGCCGCCAAGACCGAAGCCACCCCGCTCAGCGCCCTCGAGTCCGTCCTCGTCTCCGAGGCTGACATCAAAAAACGCCTCAAAAAACTCGGCGCCGACATCATGGCCCTCTACGGCCACGAAGAGATCACCGCCATCGCCGTCATCAACGGAGCGATCTTCTTCACCGCCGATCTGCTCCGCCACATCGACAACCCCATCCGCCTCGATTGCATCCGCATCTCCAGCTACCGCAACGAAACCAAGTCCACCGGCAAACCCCAGGTCCTGGGCAACATATCCCTCGATCTCGCCAACCGCCACGTCCTCCTCATCGACGATATCCTCGATACCGGCAAGACCCTCTCCCTCATCGTTTCGATGATCCAGAAGATGCATCCCGCCAGCGTGCGCACCTGTGTGCTGCTCGACAAACGCGGCCGCCGCGAGGTCGAGTTCGAGGCCGACTTCGTGGGTTTCCAGATCCCCGATAAATTCGTCGTCGGCTACGGCCTCGATTTCGCCGAGCGCTACCGCAACCTGCCCTGCATCGGCGTGCTAAAGCCCCACCTGCAAAACCCGCCCGAGTGGGCCTGAGCCCGCCATGGCCCGCGTCGCGTGGGCCCGCGCCACCTCGACGTATTTCTCCGCCAGACGCCGCCCCGTGCCGAGTTCCTCCGCACGCAGCGCACGCGTCACCTTCGCCGGGCGCCCCAGCACCAACGAGCCCGGCGGACACTCAAACCCCATCGTCACCAGCGCCCCCGCGCCCACGATGCTGCCCGCCCCGATCCGCGCGCCATCCAGGATGATCGCGCCCATGCCGATCAGGCACCCGTCCTCCACCGTGCAGCCGTGAAGGGTGGCGCCGTGACCGACCGTCACCCAGTCGCCCACCACCGTGCCGCACGCATCCGACAGATGCACGATGGCGTTGTCCTGCACGTTGCTGCCCCCGCCGATCACGATGGAGTTCAAATCCCCGCGCAGCACCGCCCCGTAAAACACACTCGCATCGCGCCCCAGCCGCACGTCGCCGCAGACCGTCGCGTTGCCCGCCACGAAAGCCGCCGCCGCCGTGTCCGCCACCACCGCCAGATGCCGCCCCAGTCTTTCACTTAATGTCATGGCTAATCTCTCGCCCGGCATGCCCCCTGCGACAAGCCTGCGCACCGCTCCCCCGCTCCTCCCGCCTCCCAAAATATGGATCTCACCCACCTCCTTCGCGGCCTGATCGGCATCACGGCGTTTATCGGCATCGCGGTCCTGTTCAGCACAAACCGCCGCGCCATCCCCTGGCGCGTCGTGCTCAGCGGTCTCACCCTTCAGTTGGTGCTCGCGGTCGTGATCCTCAAGGTGGGTTTCGTGCGCGTCATCTTCGACGCGGTCGGCACCTTTTTCGTGCAGCTCCTTAATTTTACCACCGAGGGCAGCGCGCTCGTCTTTGGCTGGCTCATGGGCGTGCCCACCGGCGGCTCCGGCGTGGTCATCGCCACCGGCGGCAACGCCCAGGGCCCCGTCAGCATCGGCACCCACGCCCCGATTTTTGCCATCAGCGTGCTGCCCAGCATCATCTTTTTCTCCGCCCTCACCACCCTGTTCTATCGCCTCGGCTGGCTCCAGATCGTGGTCAAAACCTTCGCCTGGGTGATGTCCAAAACCCTTCGCCTGTCCGGCCCCGAGACGCTCAGCGCCTCGGCCAATATTTTCGTCGGCCAGACCGAGGCACCTCTCCTCATCAAGCCTTACCTTGATCGCATGACGCCCTCCGAGATCCTCGCCGTCATGGTCGGCGGCATGTCCACCATCGCCGGCGGCGTCATGGCCGTCTACATCACCCTGCTCGGCGGTGACAGCGACGCCGAGCGCGTCCGCTGGGCCACCCACCTCCTCACCGCCTCCGTCATCTCCGCCCCGGCCGCGCTCTTCGTCGCCAAAATCCTTCTCCCCCAGACCCAGCCCGTGGACCGGACTCTCACCCTCTCCAACGAACGTCCGGGCGAAAACCTCATCGACGCCGTCTGCATCGGCACGACCGACGGCGTGAAACTCGCGGTCAATGTCGGCGGCATGCTTATCGTTTTCACCGCCCTGGTGGCGATGGTCAACTGGGTCCTCTCCAACGGCCTCGGCGGCTGGAGCGGCCTCAACACCTTCATCGCCGAGGCCACCGGCGGGCAGTTCGCCACCCTCTCCCTGCAGTTCCTTTTCGGCATCGTGGGCGCCCCGCTCGCCTGGCTCATGGGCGTCGACGCCGAGCACATCCTGGTCTCTGGCCGCCTGCTCGGCGAGAAGACCGTGCTCAACGAGTTCTACGCCTACTTCACCATGGCCAAACTCCAGGCCGACGGCTCCCTCACCGACGAACGCACCCGCCTCATCATGACCTACGCGCTGTGCGGCTTCTCCAACATCGTCTCCATCGGCATCCAGGTCGGCGGCCTCGGTGCCATGGCCCCCAACAAACGCGCCGAGTTCGCGCGCCTCGGCTGGCGCGCCCTGCTCGGTGGCAGCCTCGCCTGTTTCCTCACCGCGTGCGTCGCGGGCATGCTTTCCTGAGCAAGCGTTCACGCGTCACTGGTTTTTTCCCTGCTCGGCCGGAGCGTCCCGCGAGCGCGGCCATGCGCCCGCGTCCGCCGGCTAGACGCCTCCGCGCCGCCACGTCGTCCTTTGCGACTCGATGCGACGCATCCCCCAAGCTCAGGCCGCCCTTCGACTTACCTAGACGCACGATCCGTGAGACCGCGCGAACGGTTGATTGTGCGTCATTCCCCGGCCCGTATCCTCCGCTTCCCGACCCCCGGTCGACTCGAGCGCGAGTTTCGTATCCCGCTTCCCCTCCCGTTCCTTTCCCTCTTCCCTCCCGTCATCATGTCCTTTTCTCCCGCCGGTAAATACCTGCCCTTCCCGCCGGTCGCCCTCCCCGACCGACAATGGCCCAACCACGTCCATACCCACGCCCCGATTTGGTGCTCGGTCGACCTCCGCGATGGCAACCAGGCCCTCGCCCAGCCCATGAGCGTCGAGGAAAAAATCGAATACTTCGCCCTGCTCGTCGCCATCGGCTTTAAAGAAATCGAGATCGGTTTCCCCTCCGCCTCCCAGATCGAGTTCGATTTCTGCCGACGCCTCATCGTGGAAAATCGCGTCCCCGCCGACGTCTCCCTCCAGATCCTCTGCCAATGCCGCGAGGACTTGATCGTGCGCTCCCTCGAAGCCCTGAGCGGCGCGAAAAACATCGTTTTTCACCTCTACAATTCCACCTCGCCCAAACAGCGCGAATATGTCTTCGGCGCCACCCGCGACGACATCAAGGCCATCGCCGTGCGCGGCGTCTCGTGGCTCAAACAACACATGGGCCCGCTCGTCGCCGGGGGCTCGCGTATCCGGCTGGAATACTCGCCGGAAAGCTTCACCAGCACCGAGCTCGATTTCGCCCTGGAGATTTGCGAGGCCGTCACCGACGTCTGGCAACCCGCCACCGACAACAAGATCATCCTCAACCTCCCCGCCACGGTCGAGTACACCACGCCCAACGTCCACGCCGACCAGATCGAGTGGATGTGCCGCCACCTCACCCGGCGCGCGCTCACTCTCGTCTCGCTTCACACCCACAACGACCGCGGCACCGGCGTCGCCGCCACCGAGCTGGCCCTGCTCGCCGGCGCGGACCGCGTCGAGGGCACGCTCTTCGGCAACGGCGAACGCACCGGCAATCTCGATATCGTCACCGTCGCGCTGAATCTGCACACCCAAGGCATCGAGACCGGCCTGGATTTTTCCAACCTCACTCACATCCGCGAGGTCTACGAGCGCTGCACCCGCATGGAGGTCCCGCCGCGCCAGCCCTACGGCGGCGACCTCGTGTTCACCGCCTTCAGCGGCTCCCACCAGGACGCGATCAAGAAGTCCTGGCCCCACCAACAACCCGGTCGCCCGTGGGACGTTGTCTACATTCCCATCGACCCCGCCGACATCGGTCGCACCTACAAGGCCATCATCCGCATCAACTCCCAGTCCGGCAAAGGCGGCGTCGCCTACATCCTCGAAACCGAGTTCGGCTACCAGTTGCCCAAACTCATGCACAAGGAGATCGGCAAGGTCATCAACGACTTGGCCGACCGGCGCGGCACCGAGCTCACCCCCTCCGAGATCCTCGCCGCCTTCGAGGGCGAATACCTCGCCCGCACCGCGCCCGTCGCCTTGAGCGACTTTCGCACCACCGAGCGCGGCACTCAGGTCACCTGCGAGGCCGAGCTCGTCGTGCGCGGCGAGCCCGTGCGGCTCATCGGCCAGGGCAATGGCCCCATCGACGCCTTCATCCGCGGCCTCGTCGCCACCGGCCGCGTGCCCGCCTGCGATGTGCAAAGCTACAACGAGCACTCCCTCGGCAGCGGCGCCGAGGCCCGCGCCGTGAGTTACATCCAGCTAAAGCTCGCCGACGGTCGCAGTCTCTTCGGCGCCGGCGTCGATACCAATATCGAGATCGCCTCTATCCGTGCCATCATCAGCGCCTTAAATCGCTCTCTCCCCTGACTCCTTTTCCCTCTTGACCTATCCAACCAGACCAAGTCTGGTCTCTCCCGTGAAAACCATTAACATCCAGGCCGCAAAAACTCATCTTTCGCGTTTGGTCGAGGAGGCGGCGGCGGGCGAAGAGATCATCCTCGCCAAAGCCGGTAAACCCCTCGTCAAGCTCGTCCCCTACGCCCCCGCCCGTTTCGCCAGAGTGGGTGGCCAGTTGGCAGGCAAGATCTGGGCCGCGCCCGATTGCTGGGCCGCCGACGAGGATGTGTTCGCGGCGTCGCTCGATGCGCCCTTGGTTGAGCCCGAACCGCTCATGGCCGTCGCCGAGGATCAGGCAACCTACCATGCTTCGTCCGCTCCGAAACCCCGCCGCTGAGCCATGCGCCTCCTCGCCGATTCGCATGTCCTGATTTGGTGGGCCGATAACCCCGAGCTCCTCACGCCCGCCGCCAGCGCCGCCATCGCCGACCCCGCCAACGAGGTTTTCATGAGCGCGGCCTCGCTCTGGGAGCTCGGTCTGAAGGTGGCCAAGGGCAAGCTGACCCTCCCCGCCAATTTCGCCGCCGTGCTGCGCGCGGATGGGTTTACCGATCTCCCGGTCCACGCTCGCCACGCCGAGCGCGCCTTCACCCTGCCGCCCATCCACGGCGACCCGTTCGACCGCATGCTGGTCGCGCAGGCCGTGGAGGAAAACCTCACGCTCATCTCCTGCGACCGCTGGGTGGCCTTCTACGGCGTCCGCCAAATCGTGGCCTAGCGCGGGCTCCCTATTAGTGGGATGACACCGGGGAAATCAGTCTGAAAAATAGCCACAAAAGGCACAAAATATTCACCCCTCTTTTTATGCTTTTTGTGGCCAATTTTCCGCTCCACTTAGCGGCCACTTCCGCATTTTAAAAAAGTTGACCTACGCCCGATCCACGCGGCGAAACAACCACAGCCCTGTCGCCGCGTAGACCAGCGGGGGCGCCCACACCCACAGCTCGGGCCGCAACTCGGGACTGCGCTCCAGCAAGCCCGACAGCGCGGCGAGGAAGTAGTAGCCCAGCACCAACGCCACCGCGATTCCGAGGTTGGCCGAAGTCTCTTTGCGCGAGACTTTTATTCCCAAGGGCACCGCCACGAAGGCGAATGCCAATACCGCGAAACTCGCCGCCGCCTTCTCGCTCAAAACCACGTTTACGCGCGTCAGCTCCCGCGCCTCCTTCACGTCGGCGCCGGCCCCCTTGGCCACCAACTCGGCCCGCCGCGCGCGCAGTTGATCAAGCGTCATCCAGTTGGTTTTCGGGCTGAGTTTTAGCTGCCGAAACAGGCCGTCGAGTTTCAGTTCCACCGTCATCGAATCCGAATTCCCCACCGGCTGCGGACGGCTAAAATCCTCCGGTCTGTCCCGGTCGCGCGTCTCCCCGCTCACGTCGCGCAGCGTGAGCACCAGCCGGCTGTCCTCCTCGCGAAACGCGATCGTGGCGGACTCCGCGCGCGCCACGCTGAGCACCCGCTTCTGCGCATCGAGTTCCCATAGCCAAAAATCCTTCAGCTCCGCCCCGTTCCGCTCGCCGACATAGACCACGAACCCTGGAAAATCCCGCACGAAGGTCCTCGGCACGATAAAGTTGAGCGGATTTTGCCGCACCGCCTCCACCAGCGTCGCGCGATACGCCGTCCGGGCCTGCGGCATCACATAAAAATTCAACGCCAACGACGCTACCACCGCCATGCCCGCGATCACCCAGATGGGCCGTGAAACGTAGCCGAGGCTCAGCCCCGCCGCTCGCATCGCGGTGATTTCCTGCTGGCTCGACATGCGCCCCAGCACGAGCAGCACCGCCGTCAGTAAACCGATGGGCAACGCATACACCGCCACGTAGGGCAGCAGAAGCGCCACGAGTCGCATCGCCGTTCCGGCCTCGATTTGCCCCGCCATCACGTAGCCCAGCAAATCCCGCAAACCCATGCCCGCGATGAGCACAAAGGCGAACAGCCCCACCGCCGCCAGACACGCCCCCGCGACGCTGGCGAAGAGGTGGCGATGAAGGAGTCCCATGGTCGTTTCGTGGCGGAAATGCGTGCGCCCGAGGCGTGGCGCGGTGTTGCCAACCCTACGCCGTGCGCGACGCTGTTGTCCAAGCATGAAGTTCACGCCCGCCAAGCCGCCGCTCACCGGCGAGACCCTCGCCTCCCTCACCACCCGCCTCCAAGAGCGCGGCGAACCGGCTTTCCGCGCCAAACAGATCTTAGAGTGGGTCTACAAAAAACGCGCCCGCTCTTGGGACGAGATGACCAACCTCGCCAAGCCCCTCCGCGCCTGGCTCGCCGAGACCTTCGAGCTCCTCCCGCTCAACCTGCTCTTCGACAAACAATCCCGCGACGTCACCGACAAACTCCTCTTCGAGCTCGGCGACCGCCTGCTCATCGAGACCGTCATCATCCGCGCCCCGCAGCAGGGCGTCGGCCTCGACGAGTCGCGCAAAACCATCTGCATCTCCACCCAGGTCGGCTGCGCCATGGCCTGCAAATTCTGCGCCTCCGGCCTCGCCGGCTTGAAACGCGATCTCAACGCCGGCGAGATCGTCGCCCAGCTCCTCCACGTCTGCTACCGCGAGGACGCCCACGATCCGCGCGCCCACACCGGCCTAGCCACCTTCGATAACATCGTCGTCATGGGCATGGGCGAGCCCCTCGCCAACTACGACGCCGTCCTGCTCGCCCTCACCATCGTCAACGCCGAGTGGGGCCTCGGTTTCGGAGCCCGCCGCATCACCCTCTCCACCAGCGGCCTTGTGCCAAAAATCCTGCAACTCGCCGACGAGCCGCTGGGCTTCCGCCTCGCCATCTCGCTCCACGGCGCGACCGACGAGGTGCGCGAAGAAATCATGCCGGTCAACAAGGCCTACCCGCTCGCCAAACTCATCCCCGCCATCCGGGTCTTCACCGATAAACACGGCCGCATGGTCACCCTCGAATTCATCCTCATCGAGGACATGAACGACTCCATCGATCAGGCGGAAAAACTGCGCGATATCGCCGCAGACCTCCACGCCCACGTAAACCTCATCCCCTACAACACCGTCGAGGGTCTCCCCTGGAAACGCCCCTCCGGCAACCGCATGGAACGCTTTGCCGACGTCCTGCGCGACGCCCGCGTGCCCGTGACTCTACGCCGGGAAAAAGGCCACGACATCGACGCCGCCTGCGGCCAGCTCCGCCTCAAAACCGAGCAGGACCGCGAAAATCTGGCCGCCGCCCACGCGTCTTGATCAATCTGATCAAAACAAAAAAGACCCGCGCCCCATAAAGGGAACGCGGGCCGGAAAAAAGCCGACACCCCACCGGCCAAGCCACTGCGCCGCCGATTCACCGCCCTGCGGCGAGCCGACGAGCGGCGCGGCGGCGACGGGTTACTTGATCTCTTTGTGGACGGTGTGGCGCTTGAGGAAGGGATTGTATTTCTTCTTCTCGATGCGCTCGGTGACGGTCTTCTTGTTACGGAAGGTCAGGTAGCGGGAGGTAGGCTTGCCCTCTTTACGGGCTTCGGTGCATTCAATGGTGACGAGTTCTTGGGCCATGGTGGAATTGGTTGAAGGGGAGAAAGCAACGAATCGCTCCCGGCCCTGCAAGCCCGGATTTGGCGCGGTCCCCACTATCTCGCGCGCTTAACCAAGATCCCGCAGCGAGCCGAAATCCGGATCGTGCAAGCGCCGGTAGGTGCGCACGATCATCCCGTCGGTCAGGCCCGCCAGCCAATCGCAGATGCGCCGCGCCTTCCCGTCCCGGGTCTTTTCGGCATCGATCAACCGCCCCACGCGCGGCGGCAACAGTCGGATAACCCGTTCGCCCGGCTCCACGTAGTTGCTCCACGCCGCCGCCCACAGCTCGAACAACACCTTCCGCGCCTTGTGCTCCATCTGCTGCAACTGCGGGCTCTCGAAGATGATGTCGTTGGCCATCTGTTTAAAGAACGCCGCCTCCCGCTCCGCCTCCGCCGCCACCGCCAGCTCGAACCGATACCGGTTCGTGCGGGCCGCCATCGGGTTACCCGCGCCGCGGTCCCGCAGTCGGCACCCCGTGATGAACCGCCCCAGTTTCTCCGAGAAAACCTCCTCCAGCCGATCCGCCCGGATCGCCGCGAACAGCCCGTCCAGGTGCCGCTGCCGCTCCGCATCGATCCCGACCTCGCCCGCCCATGACTCGATACGCTCGATGGTCAAGAACCCCGCGCGCGCGCCGTCCACGATGTCGTTCAGCGAATAGGCCGCGTCGTCCGCCCAATCCATGATCTGGCACTCCACGCTCTTGAAGTGGTTCAGCGCCGCGCCCGGAGCCAGCGTCGCGGGCGTCGCCCCGCCGAACACGTAATCGCGATACACCACCTGCGGATCGTAGAGAAAATGGTTCTTCGGCGGCTGCGGAAACTCGCGATGGAGCGTTTTGTATTTCAGCACCCCGTCGAGCAGCGCGCGGCTCGGCTGCATGCCGCGCACGCTCGTCTCGTTTTGAAACATCGTCTCGGTGAGCAGGTGCAGGGTCTGCGCGTTGCCCTCGAAACCCCCGTGCGGTTTCATCAACTCCTGCAAGGTGCGCTCCCCCGAATGCCCGAACGGCGGGTGCCCCAGATCGTGAGCCAGGCACACCGCCTCCACCAGATCGCTGTCGATGTGAAAATCCGCCGCCAGCGGCTCGCCCCGCGAGAGCAGCCACGCGCAGATCGAGCGGCCGATCTGCGCCACCTCCATCGAGTGGGTCAGCCGCGTCCGATAAAAATCATACTCACCGGAGAGAAACACCTGCGTCTTCGACTGCAGCTTCCGAAACGCGTGCGCATGGATCACCCGGTCGCGATCCACCTGGTAACACGAGCGGTAGTCGGGTTTGCGCGCACCGCCCCAGGTTTCCTGATCGAAGGCGCCGTAGAACCGGTTGGACATGGTGGGAAAGGTGCGAATCAACACGCGGCCCGCGCCGACGCGACCCGCCAGCAAGCCGCTAAACCTGCCGCAAGCAAGCCCTGCGCCGCACCGCACCCCCCCCCTCCGGGGCTTCCCCACGACCGTGTCCAATGCACTTATTTCCATCCCGAAAGGTTGCCTGCGCGCGCTCCAGCCCCTGCTTTGGACACCCGTGAAAAAGTCCCCTCCCCTCCCGCCGCTGGCGAAGCTAAAGAAGGCCGCGCGCGACGCCGCCAGCCGCGCCTACGCACCCTACAGCGAATTTCGCGTCGGCGCCGCCATCTGGACCGATCAGGGGCTTTTCACCGGGGCCAACGTCGAAAACGCCTCCTACGGCCTCACCAACTGCGCCGAGCGCGGCGCCATCTTCGCCGCCGTCGCGGCCGGCGCGCGCCGCGTCGAATGCGTGGTGGTCCACACCCCCACGCCCCACCCCACCGCCCCCTGCGGCGCCTGCCGCCAGGTCATTTTCGAGTTCGGTCCCGAGGCGCGCGTCGTCACCTGCTGCGACGGGGACGACTCCGTGGATACGACCATCGACGCCCTTCTCCCCGGCGCCTTCGGCCCGGCCGATCTTGGTGTCTCGCCCGCCGCGCCCTCCGCCCGCTGAACTCATCCCATGATCTCTCTTTACTGGTTTATCGGCGGTGTGGTGCTCCTCTTCGCGCCGCTGTGGCTCCTGAGGGCGGAGCCCTCCATGTTGGGTGGCTACGACCAACGCATCTGGCCGCGCGGTTTTAATATCGGGCTCTCACTCTTCGACGCCGCCCGCGCCACCACTGCGGCCTACATGCTCAACATCGGCGTCGCCGGCCTGACCGAAACCTGGCACATCCGCTGGTGGATGGCCGAGTGCGCCTTTGGGCTGATCCTGGTTGGCGGGGTCGCCCTGCAGATGGTCTCCTGGAAAACCGAGGATCACTTTCTGGCCCCGATCTTTTACGTGCCCGGCGTGTTGCTGGCCCTGCTGCACCCCATCGTCGCGGGCATCGCACTATTTCTTGGCGTGGGCAGCGCCCTCGCCATGCGGGCCTGGGCGGCCGGCTTCATCGCATCCTCCATCATCATCGCGATCCTGTCGCTCCTCCTCCATCAGCAACGCTGGAGCATCGGCCTGGTCGGCGCGATCTTCTGCGCCAGTCCCGTCCTCCTTTCCGTGCTGTTCACCCGCCAGCTCGGCTGGATGCGCAAACCTCTCGGCACCCAGGACCCGTTCCGGGACTAGTCCGCCCGCCGCCCGACCGCCACGGGCCTAGACCAGAGCGCGCCGGCCCCGGACCAGGCCCCGCAGGCACCACGCCATCCACAACGCGTTCGCGCCCGCCGCCACCGCCGCGCCGCCGCCCGCCGCCCCGCACGCGAGCAGCGCCCCCACCCCGGCCGCCAGCGCCAGGTCCGCCCCGCGCCGCGCCCCCTCGCGGAGCTGAAAATACCCCAGCGCCAGCCACGCCACCGCGCCCAAGGCCAGCGACGCCCACCCCAGCGGCGCCGCGCCCGCCGCCCCGTCTTCCGTGCGCGCCACCAGCACCGCCAGCAGCCAGAAAAGCACCTGGTTAAAGTAGAAAAAACCGACGCCCAACGCGGTCACGAGCGCCGCGTTTATTGGAAAGTTTCCCTGCCCATCCACCGTCACCCGCGCCGCCAGCGCGCAGCCGGAACAACAGTAGACCGCCCGCCCCGGCGTCACGCGCGCGACCGCAAACGGCAGCGCGCAGTGCTGGCAGGTGACCTTCATCCGCGACGCGCGCCTCTCAGGCCTTGTCCGGGTGCTCGCCCGCCTCGTCGGCGCCGTCGTCTTCGACCGCGTTCTCCGCGCCACCCGAGGCCGACCCGCGCAGGATCGCCGAGTCGAGATGCTGGATGATCAGCTCCTGGATCGTGCCCAGAAACACATAACACATGAAGGGCTTTTGCAGCGCCTCGGGCAGGCTCTCCAGCTCCACCCCGCCGCTCTCCAGTTGCTCGTCCTCCAGCGTATCCAAATCGTGGCGACGCAGTCGCAGGCGCAGCGCCGAGCACGCGCGCACGATGATCTCCGCGTTGTCCTCGTCGAAGGCGACGACTCCGTTGATGAAGAAATCGCTGTCAAACAAGCCCATCAACGCCCGCAGCTCCTCGTGCTGGCCGGCGAGCAGCTCCGCCTTCCACTCGGCGCGGAAATCCGCGTCGATATCCTCCAGCGTGAGCGGCGCGGCGATCTGCGCCTCCAGCACGTCGCCGGAGGCTTTCATCAGATCGAGCAACGGCGCCACGACCGACAGGCTGAGCTTCACTTCAATGCGTTTCATCGGTTTCGAGGATCGCCGTCAGATGCCATTGTTGCAGCGCGAACGCATACAGTTCCGCCTGTTCGCGCAGGCCCGACCACACCACCGAACGCCCCTGCTCGTGGACCTCCAGCATGTGCCGGCGCGCGCGAGGCTCGGCGAAGCCGAAGACCTTGCGAAATACCAGCACGACGTAGCTCATCGAGTTCACCGGATCGTTCAGCACCACCACCCGCCACGGCCCCTGGTGTTCGAGCAGCGTCTCGGTCTGCTCGACCTCGGACGGCGCGATCATGGGCCGCGTGCCCGCCATCCGCGGCTCGGCCATACGCATCATCTCGCGCCCGGTCGCCATCAGAGCGCGCCTCCCGCGGCCGCCGCCCGCACCCACTCGGCGAGTTTCGCGGCGGCGTCGGCCACCGCGATCTTTTGCACGTCCTTGGAGGCGCGGGGCTTCAATTCGATGCTCCCTGCCTGCAATCCCTTCCCGCCCACCACCACGCGCAGCGGTATGCCGATCAGGTCGGCGTCCTTGAACTTGATGCCCGGGCGCTCCTCGCGGTCGTCGATCAAAACGTCCGCCCCCGCCGCCTCGGCCGCGGCGGCGAGCTGCTCCGCCATCGCCAGCGCCTCGGGCAGTTTCGGGTCTAGCAGGCAAATAAGCACCTGGAACGGCGCGATCGCCCACGGCCACACGATGCCGTCGGCGTCATGTCTCTGCTCGATCACCGCCTGCATCGTCCGGCTCACGCCGATGCCGTAGCAGCCCATCACCATCGAGTGAGACTGCTTCTGGTCGTCGGTATAGACCGCGCCGAATTTCTCCGCGTACTTTGTGCCAAGTTTAAAAATGTGTCCGACCTCGATGCCGCGCTTGGACTGCAACGGCTGCCCCGACTGAGGGCAGGGCTCGCCGGTGCGCACACGACGAAAATCACCGAATTTCGTGATCGCGAGGTCGCGGGTCACGTTGACCACGCGCAGATGAAAACCGTCCTCATTCGCGCCGGTCACCCCGTTGCCGATCAGGCGGATGGCGTGGTCGGCGAACACCCCGGCGAGCGCGCCGGGATTTTTGATCGTTCCCTTTACCGCGCCCAGCGAGCCGGGTTTGGCCCCGAGCACCGGTTCGATTTCATCCGCCGTCGCCGCGCGGAAAAGCGTGAAGCCCAGCGACCCCAGCTTCGCCTCTTCCAGCTCGTCGCTGCCGCGCAGGATGACGAGGAAGGGTTTGCCGTCGCCCATGTAGACGAGCGTCTTGAACTGCTTGTCCCCGGAAACCAAATACGGAGCCGCCGCGAGCTGCGCGATGGTGGTGGCGCCGGGTGTGGCGAATTTTTCCATCTCGCCCGCCGGCGCGGCGTCGGCGAGGTCCGCGGGCACGAGCGCGCTGGTGGCCTTCTCGCGATTGGCCGCGTAGCCGGCGTCGGAGTATATCACGTCGTCGTCCCCGATCTCGGCCGGCACCATGAACTCGTGGGAAAAGCTGCCGCCCATCACGCCGGTGTCGGCCTCGACCGCGATGGCCTTCACGCCGATGCGTTTAAAGAACGCCTCGTAGGCGGTCTTCATAGCGAGGTAGCTCTTGATCGCGCCCGCGTCGTCGGCGTCGAAGGAGTAGGCGTCCATCATCACGAATTCCCGCGCGCGCATCAGCCCGTAGCGCGGCCGGATCTCGTTCCTGAACTTCGTCGCGATTTGATAAAAATTCTTCGGCAGATCGCGGTAACTCGTGATCTCCTGCTTCACCAGCGGCGTGATAATTTCTTCGTGGGTCGGCCCCAGGACGAACTCCGGCTCCTTCGAGCGCCCCTTGCCCGCGCCCGCGTGGTCGGCGCGAAACATGATCTCGCGCGCCGCCGCCCAGCGCGGCCCCTGTTCCCAGAGCTCGACGGGGTGCAGATGCGGCATCCACAGCTCGATCGCGCCGGCGCGGCCGTACTGGGGTTGCTCGCGCTCCAGCTCTTCGCGGCAAATCGCGGAGAGCTTTTGCATCACCCGAAGCCCCAGCGGCATAAACGTATATAGCCCGCCGCTCAGTTTGCGCACCAAACCGGCGCGAACGAGCAGCTTGTGCGAGGCGATTTCGGCGTCGGCCGGGCTTTCCTTGAGGGTGGGGACAAAAAATTGGGACCAGCGTTTCATGCGTGAGTCGCGTTACCAAACCCGCCCGCCCCGCCCTCGCAATCGTATTTCCCAAAAGCCCAGGGCCCGCGCGGGGCGCATTCTGCAATCGTAATTCGTAAATCATAAATCGTAAATCGCCCCCCATGCCCGCCGCTCCGTCCCCCAAGCCCTGGCCCATGCGCTGGGTCGTGCTAGCCATCGTCCTCTGCATCGGGCCCTACACCTACGTGAACCTGAAATATCGGAAGCCCAACAAGGCCTTCGAGCCCTACGCCGACATGAAGGAGCAGGCCAACGTCAAGCGCCTGCTCGAGGCCGATTATCACCGCGTCACCGTTCGCGCCGAGCGCCC
>JBBRHC010000030.1:0-20722 GCA_038223295.1 Opitutales bacterium | reverse complement strand
GGCTTGCGCCGACGCGTTATTCAGGTTGTTCTTCTTCATGGGTGGTGGTTCTTGGGTTTTCGAATTTCCCACCGCCTTTCTGGCGGCGGAACCACCTCCCGCCCAATTATCTTTTAACGGCCACCGGGACGCTTCCGGCGCCGCACCAGACGAAATCTGCGCACGCGGGAGTTGAAATTTTCAAAGTTTCAATTCTCACCCGCCGGAACTTTTTCGCGTTCGGTAGTTCCTACCACGCATCCCCAAGTCTTTCCCCCTATGATCGAAGTCAAAGGTCTAGTTAAAACCTATGGCAGTAAACGCGCCGTCGATGGAGTCACCTTTACGGTACGCCGCGGAGATATCCTCGGCTTTCTCGGTCCGAACGGCGCCGGCAAATCCACCACCATGAAGATGATCACCGGTTTCATCCGCCCGGATGCCGGTACCGCCACCGTGGATGGCATCGACGTCACCCGCGATCCCGTCGCGGTGAAGTCCCGCGTCGGTTACCTGCCCGAGAGCGCGCCCGCCTATGGCGAGATGACTGTGGTGGAGTTTCTCCGCTTCATCGCCGAGGTGCGCGGCTACCGCTCCGCCGCCGCCCGGCGCGAGCGCGTGGAACTCGCCATCGCCCGCACGCATCTGGGCCCGGTGCGCCGCCAGGCCATCGAAACGCTTTCCAAGGGCTACAAACAACGCGTCGGCTTCGCCCAGGCCCTCCTCCACGAGCCACCCTGCCTGGTGCTGGACGAGCCCACCGACGGCCTCGACCCCATCCAGAAAAACGAGGTGCGCTCCCTCATCCGCACCATGGCCAAAGAGCGCGCGGTCATCCTCTCGACCCACATCCTCGAGGAGGTGGACGCCATCTGCACCCGCATCGTCCTGCTCTCCCGAGGCCGCGTCGTGGTGGACGAGACCCCGGAAAAATTCCGCGCCCGCAATCCCGGTGCGCGCCTCGACGAGATCTTCCGCGACCTCACCCGCGGCGACGCCGACGCCTGAGCTACGCGCGGCCCCGACTGGCCGCCCCCTGGCCCCTACCACAAATCGTAAATCAAAAATTTCCCCCGCCCATGTCCCAAATCGCTCCCGTCTTTAAACGCGAGTTCCTCGGCTACTTCCGCTCCCCCGTGGCCTACGTGTTCCTGATCGTATTCCTCATGTCCTCGGTCGGTTTGGCTTTCTTCGTCGGTGGCCTGTTCAAGGCCAACCAAGCCTCGCTCCAGAGCTTTTTCGTTTTCCACCCCTGGCTCTACCTTTTCCTCATTCCCGCCGTGGGCATGCGCTTGTGGGCCGAGGAGCGGCGCGGCGGCACCATCGAGCTACTTTTCACCCTGCCGCTCACCACGTTGGACGCCGTGTTGGGCAAGTTTCTCGCCGCCTGGGCTTTCCTCACCCTCGGCCTCGTGCTCACCTTCCCTCTCGCCCTCACGGTAGGCTGGCTCGGCGACCCGGACTGGGGCGTCATCGTCGCCGGCTACATCGGCAGCGCGCTCATGGCCGGCGCCTACCTCGCGATCTGTTCGCTGCTCTCCTCCGTCACCAAAAACCAGGTCATCGCCTTCGTCCTCGGCGTGGTCGTGAATCTCCTCCTCGTTTTCCTCGGCTGGAGCGTTTTCAACGACCTGCTCGCCGGCATTCTCCCCGTGGCCGGCGTCGATTTCGTCGCGAATCTGGGCTTCATCCCACACTTCGACGCCTTTGCCAAAGGCATCCTCGACCCGCGCGATTTCGCCTATTTCGCCTCCGTCATGGCCCTCGCCCTCACCCTAAACGTCGTCGCCCTCGAACGCTAAACCCCGCCGGTCCCTCTCCGTCGATCCGCCCTCCCGCCTGCCCGGTCCCTGCTCCTCGCCCCCCATCACCCGCCTATGAAACCCGGCCTCGCCAAAACCCTCGCCGTCGTCCTCCTCGCCGCCGTCCTGCTCCTGATCAACTTCCTCGCCGCTCGCCTGCCCGTGCGCGGCGATCTCACCGCCGGCCGTATCTTCACGCTCTCGCCCGGCACCCGCGCCCTGCTCGGCAAGATCGAGGACCCCATCACACTCCAATTCTACGCCACCCGCGGCACCTCCGGCCTGCCCGTATCGTATAAAAACTACACCGACCGCGTGGAGGAGATGCTCCGCGCCTACATCCGCGCCTCGGGTGGCAAACTCGTACTCGAAACCATCTCCCCCGCCGCCGACACCCCCGAGGAGGAACGCGCCCAGGCCGCCGGCCTCCAGCCCCAGCAAGTGCCCGGCACCGGCGAGCCCTTCTATCTCGGCCTCGTCGTCACCCAGGCCGACCAGCAGAAGTCCCTGCCCACCTTCAGCCCCGAGCGCGAGGAACTCATCGAATACGACGTCTCCTCGCTCATCCACGCCGTCCAACAGCTCAACAAACCCCGGCTCGGCGTCCTCACCAAACTCCCCCTCGAGGGCGCGCCCTTCAACATGATGACCCAGCAGCGCCCCACGCCCGGCCAGCTCATCCTCCAGGAGTGGCGCCGCTCCTTCGACGTTGTCACCGTCACGCCCGATTTCACCACCCTGCCCGAGGGTCTCGCCGCCCTCGCCGTCCTACATCCCACCGGTTTAAAACCCGCCCAGGAGTTCGCCCTCGACCAGTTCATCCTCTCCGGCAAACCCGTGCTGCTGGCGCTCGACCCGTCGTCCACCCACTTCCGCCGCCAGGGCGGTCAACAGGCCATGTTCGGCGGCGGCGGCCCCGACGTCTCCAGCGACCTCCCCATCCAGCTCAAGTCCTACGGCATCACCTACGACGCCCAGCAAGTGGTCGGCGACCCCACCCTCGCCACCCCCGTCAACGCCGGCAACGGCCAGGTCGCCCGCATGCCGGTCTGGCTCTCCCTCACCCAGGCCAACCTCGCCGCCGCCTCCCCCGCCCCCGCCCACCGCGCCGCCCGCCGCGTCATCGAGCCCGGTAGCTTTTCCGTCGAACCACGCGAGGGCCGCGAGGTCACGCCGATCATCGAGACCAGCCCCTCCGCCGGCACCGTGCCGACCTTCACCCTCGGCATGAGCCAGCCCGACGACATCGCCCGCACCCTCGTCGCCGGCACCGCCAAAAAGACCCTCGCCGCCCTGGTGCGCGGCCCCTTCGTCACCGCCTTCCCCGACGGGTCGCCCAAAGTCCCGCCCGTCGCTTCACCCGCCGCCTCCGCGCCGCCCGCCGCCCCCTCCCCTGACTCCACCGCGCTCAAATCCGGCGTCGGCACCCTGCTCGTCATCGCCGACAGCGACTGGTTGCTCGACGATTTCTCCGTGCGCCGCCAGGCCATTTTCGGCCAGGAGATGGTGCAACCGCTCAACGACAACCTCGCCCTCGGCTCCAACCTCGTCGAGTTCCTCGCCGGCTCGCCCGATCTCATCGCCCTGCGCGGCAAACGCTCCGCCCAACGCCCCTTCTCCGTCGTCGCCAAGATGGAGGCCGACGCCCAGGCCAGGTACAACACCCAGCTCGCCGCCCTCGAAACCCGCATCTCCGAGGTGCAGGCCAAACTCACCGGGCTCCAGGGCAAATCCCCCGAGGGCGGCCGCCTGGTGGCCACCCCAGAGGTCATGCGCGAAATCGAAAAATTTCAGACCGAGGAGCTCGCCATGCGCCGCGAACGCCGCGACGTCCGCCGCTCCCTGCGCGAGGGCATCGACGCCCTCGAAAACAAACTCCTCGTCATCAACCTCCTCGCCACCCCCGTCCTCCTCGGCTTCTTCGGCCTCTGGTTCGCCCGCCACCGCCGCACCGCCGCGTGAGCCCGGGCTTGGTCCCGCGCTCTCACCTCCGTCCCTCCATCCGTCATTGGTCCTTGGACATCGGTCATTTCATGAAACTCCGCCCCCTCCTCCTCTCCCTCGCCGTTCTCATCCCCGCCGCCGGAGCCATCTGGTGGCTGCAACGCCCCGCGCCTTCCCCCCAATCCGCCGACACCCGTCTCGGCCAGCGCGTCGCCGATCCCGCCCTCCTCGCCAGCGCCGCGCGCGTGCGCATCGAGTCCGCCGGCCAGACCCTCGAGCTCGCCCGTGCCGCCGGCGACCGCTGGACCCTTACCGGCACGCCAGTCCTGCCCGCCGACGCCACCCGCCTCTCGCGCCTCGGGGCCGATCTGGTTTCACCCAAAATCGAGCGCCTCGTCACCACCAACCCCACCCGCCTCGCCACCCTCGACCTCGCCTCCGCCGGCGTCACCTTCCTCGATGCGGATGGCAAAGTCCTGCTCGCGCTCGATCTCGGTAAAACCGCCGACGGCGGCGGTCGCTTCGTGCGCTACGCCGACGAGGCCAAGGCCTACCTTGCGCGGCTCGACCTCACCCTCGACGCCGAGGCCGCCTCATGGCGCGACACCACGCTCGTCACCCTTCTCACCGCCGCCGACATTGCCTCCGTGAGCATTGGCTTCCCCGCCACGCCCACCCCGGTCGTCGTGTCTCGCACCGCCGTCGATGCGCCTTGGACCAGTCCCGCCACGCCCGCCGGCCAACAAGTGAAAGCGTCCTTGCTCACCAATCAGCTCGGCAACCTCACCGCCCTCCGTTACTCCGCCGTCGCGCCGAAGCTCGACCCGGGCGTCGTCGCGGCGCGCATTTTCCCCCGCGAGCTTACTTTGACCACCTTCGCCGGCCGCACCGTGAAGTTCGCCATCTCTCGCGCCACCGAGCCCCTCGCCCCGCCCGCCCCCGCAGTCAAGGAGGGCGAAATCGCGTCTCCCGCCCCAACCGCCGCGCCCCGCCCGGTCTACGTCGAGGTAACCGACTCCACGCCAGACGCAGTACTCGTCGCGGCCGCCCTGACCCATGCCTTTGAAATCGGCGATTGGATTTTCACCAGTCTGCCTGCGCAGACCGCCGATCTTTTCGAACCCGTCCCGACGCCTCCCGAACCCGCAAAACCCTGACCAAGTGTAGGGCGGGGTCGCCGCACCCCGACGCGTCACACACCTCGGTTCACCCGCCCACAAAAAAGCGCCCGACCTCTCGCGAGATCGGGCGCTTTGTTTAAAAACGCAGACGGCCGGTTCGGCGCTGGCGCTTATTTTTTGTCCGAAGCGGCATCGAGGATGTCGCCTAGGTTCATCATGTCGCCCGAGCTGTCGCGATTCAGCGCCTCGAAGGCGTTGGACTCGGCGACGAGCTGGTCGGCGCTGTAGTTGGCGGCCTTGATCGAGAGGCCGAGGCGGCGCTCTTCGCGGTCTATCTTCACCACGCGGGCGGTGACTTCCTGGCCGGGCTTCACGTAATCCTTCACCTTCTCGATGCGCTCTTCGCTGATCTGCGAGATGTGTACGAGACCATCGATACCGTCCTTCAGCTCCACGAAGGCGCCAAAGGCGGTGATCTTGGAAACCGTGCCCTTGACGACGTCGCCGATCTTGAAGTGCGAGTCGATATCGGACCACGGATCCTCGGCGAGCTGCTTCATACCGAGGCTGATACGCTGTTGGGACGGATCGACATCGAGCACGATGGCGTCCACTTCGTCGCCCTTTTTGAGAACTTCGGAGGGGTGGTTGACCTTGCGATTCCAAGTCATGTCCGAGACGTGGACCATACCGTCGATGCCCTCTTCTAGCTCGATGAAGGCGCCGTAGGTGGTCATGTTGCGCACCTTGCCGCGGACGCGCGCGCCCATCGGATAGTTGTGGCGGACCATGTCCCATGGGTTCGGCTCCAGTTGGCGGAGACCGAGCGAGATCTTCTGCTCGTCCTTGGCGACGCCGAGGACCACTGCATCGAGCTCCTGGCCGACCTTGAGCATTTCGGACGGCTTGGTGATGCGCTTGGTCCAAGACATCTCGGTGATATGCACGAGTCCTTCGACGCCGGGCTCGATCTCGAGGAACGCGCCGTAGGGGACGAGGTTGACGACCTTGCCGTGCACCTTCGCGCCGACGGGGAACTTGTGTTCGATCTCGTCCCAAGGATTCTTGGTGGTCTGCTTGAGACCCAGGGAAACGCGCTCTTTCTCGCGGTTCACCTCGATGATCATGACCTGAATCTCTTCGCCCTGCTTGAGGACGTCGGAGGGATGCGCGATGCGACCCCAGGACATGTCCGTGATGTGGAGCAGGCCGTCCATGCCGTCGAGGTCGATGAACGCACCGAAATCGGTGATGTTCTTGACCACACCCTTGCGGACCTGACCGGGCTGGATCGAATCAAGCAACGCCTTGCGCTTCTCGCCGCGCTGCTGCTCGATGAGTTCGCGGCGCGAGAGAACCACGTTCTTGCGCAACTGGTCGATCTTGATGACTTTAAAGTCGTAGGTCTGGCCGACGTATTGATCCAGGTTCTTGGGTGGCTGGATGTCTACGTGCGAGGCCGGGATAAAGGCATCGACACCGATGGAAATGATGAGACCGCCCTTGACCTTCGCCTTGACGCGACCGGTGGCGACGGAGCCCTCGGGGAATTTGGTGAGAATGTTGTCCCAGTTCTTCTTTTGCTCGGCCTTGTCGTAAGAGAGGACGGGATAGCCCTCCTTGTTTTCGATCTTCTCGATAAGCACCTCAATGGTGCCGCCGATTTGCAGATCGCCGATGTCGATGAACTCGTTGGCGGGGATGATGCCCTCGGATTTGCCGCCGATATCGACGACAACTTCGTTCTGGCGGATTTCGGTGATAACACCGGGGACGATCTTGCCCTCTTGGAGTTGGCTGAGGCCGGATTCGGCCAACAGCTCTTGCATGATGGAACTCATAACTTGCGGGGTGCGTTTCGTCGTCGTTCCGCTCCGGAAAACGCCGTCGAGCCGCTGGCGTCTCTTGCGAGACGCGGGTTGAAGGTTGCTAACGTTTTGGGCCGATGGGAGCGACGCGACGTCACCGGCCTGACCAAAGAAAATGCCGCGAACGATCAGAATCGCCCGCCCGTCGAGCCGCGAGCAAGGGCAAACTTGGTTATAATTCCCCTATCCTCACGCCACAACGCCCTCATACCGCCCCGCCCGACGTAAAATAATCCCGCACCGCATCCGCCACCGAGGCGCGCGGCACCTCATGTTCGCTCCGGTCGGTGAGATCGCGGATTTTCACCACACCCTTGGCCAGCTCATCGCCACCGTAGATGAGGGCGAGCTTGGCCCCCGACTCGGAGGCCATTTTAAACTGCTTCCCAAAGGCGATCTCTTTCAACGGATAATCCACTCGATAGCCCGCCGCGCGCAGCCCGGCGATATCGGCAAAGGCCGCCGCACGCTCCGCCTCGCCGCCGATCACGACATAAATTTCCGTGGTCGGCCCAAAGGCGGGTAGCAAGCCCCGCTGCTCCAATAAAAGCGCGAAAGTCATGTCGCCCATGCCAAAGCCCACCGCCGGCATCTCGCCATATCCAAGTTTCCCGATCAAGGTATCATAACGCCCGCCACCCGCCAAGGCACGCAAATCGCCCTTACGGTCAAAGGCCTCAAATACAAACCCGGTGTAGTAAGCGAGTCCGCGCACGACCCCCAAATCCACCTCCACATACTCCGCGAGCCCCATCGCCTTGAGATTTGATAACAATTTCCGCCATTCGGCGAGCCGGGCGCTCAACTTGTCCGATCTCAAACTATCAATCGCCGACTCCAAGGCGGCCAGGGAACGTATCTCCATGAAGGAGAGCACCTTCGCCTTTATGTTCGCATCCAAAGGCCCGAATGACTCCTCGTAACCCTTGAACGCCTCGTCACCCAACTTCTCAAAGCGATCCACCGCGCCGAGCACGCCGCCGGCCCGCGCCTCGTCCAGGCCCAGGGTTTCCAAATAGTAAAACCAAAGATTACGATCACTCAGGCGTATATAAAAATCCTGGGAGCTTAGCCCAAACCCGCTGAAGCATTGCACCAGCAACCCGATCAACTCCGTTTCCGCCTCGATGCCCGCTTCGCCAAAGATGTCCGCATTCATCTGGTGAAAACTCCGCCCGCGACCTTTCTGCATCCGCTCATACCGGTAGAACTCCCCGATGCTAAACCACTTGATCGGGCGCTTCAGCGCGCTGGCCTTTTCCCCCACCAAGCGGCACACCGTCGGCGTCATCTCAGGACGTAAAGCCACCTCGCGCCCGCCTTTGTCGATGAACGAAAAGAGCTGGGCCTCGATCTCATCGCCGGACTTGCGTTTATACAATTCCAGCGGCTCCAGCACCGGCGCGTCATATTCCGAAAACCCATAGGCGTGCGCCGAGCGCCGCCACTGACGAAACAGGTGATTGCGACGCGCAAACGCATCGGGATAAAATTCACGGAAACCGGGCAGAGACTGGAACTGGGCCATGGCGTGAGAAGTAGGGACCTTATAGGAAGACCGCCGCAGAGATGGGGCGGGAAGGGAAAAAGCCAGACCTTGTCCCGCTCGCCGCCACCTGCGCCACCCAAAAAACAAAATCGGCCGGCTCCCCGATAATCGGAAAGCCGGCCGAGCAGCCCAGGAAACGCGAATGGGATTTAGAGGGTGTTGATGTCGAGCTTCTTGAGCATCTGCTTCAAGATCTTGCCCGACTTGAATTTGACCACCGCGCGCTCCGGAATGATCACCTCGGCGTCCGGCTTGTTTGGATTGCGGCCGATGCGCGACTTACGGCGCTGCACTTCGAGCACACCGAAGTTGCGGAGCTCCACGTTGCGACCTACGGCAAGGGCGCGCATAACGATATCCAATGTCATTTGGACAGTCCCCACGATTTCCTTCTGGGGGAAGCCGGTCTTTTCATAGATTTCGAGGACAATTTCGCGTTTGGTTAGGTTGGCGGGCATGGTGGTAAACTTGGTTAGAGGTAGATTATTTTCTCCCTTAAGTTATTTTCCTTTCCTGCATTGCGTCAAACCACACTAAGGTAAATAAAACGTCAAATATAGTCTTACGCGCCCGCATGTCATTATGTTCTATTAGCTTAAACACTACGCTACGCAGTGTTACCCATTTTACAATTGACCCGCAAGTTGCCCAAATCGGTATTCGCTGGCCGACTACATCGTAAGTTGCGCAAACCCTCGCGCCGGGCATATTGCGCCTTCATCATTGCCCCCCAGGGTAATCCCGCCGCCATTCCTCCGCCCCATGCCCGATCCCGCCGCTGTCAACTCGATGTTCTCTCGTATCGCCGGGCGCTACGATTTGGCCAATCGCCTCCTCAGCGGCGGCATCGATTTATGGTGGCGTCGGCGGCTCATGCAATTTGTTCGCCGTGGTGCGCCGCGCGACGTGCTCGATCTCGCCACCGGCAGCGGCGACGTCGCCTTCTCCCTTTCCGCTCATCTACCGCCCGAAACCCGCATCATCGGTATGGATTTTTGCCAGCCGATGCTCGACGAAGCCGTCGCCAAACAAGGCTCCGGAACACGCGGCGCGAATATCACGTTTCAACCGGGCGACGGACTCGCACTCCCTTGCGCCGACGCCGCGTTCGACGCCGTAACCGTCTCGTTCGGCCTGCGCAACATGGTCGACCGTCCCCGCGCGCTTGGCGAAATGCGCCGCGTCCTGCGCCCCGGCGGTCGCCTGTATGTGCTCGAGTTTTCGCAACCTCACGCCTGGTTTCGCCCGATCTACTATTTTTACACCAAGCGCATCCTGCCGTTCATTGCCGGCTGGCTCACGGGCGACCGCTCCGCCTACGCCTACCTCAATGCGACCATCGAGGCTTATCCCGGCCACCTCGCCATGTGCGAAGAACTGCGCCGCGCCGGTTTTAGCTCGGTCACCGCCACCCGCATGACGCTGGGCATCGTCGCCCTGCATTGCGGGACGGCCTAAAACTCGCGGTTGTCTACCTCCCGCTCCGTGGCAGCCGTAGGGTTGTCCGTGGCTCAACTAAACGATTTCCCACACCCGCACGTGCTTTGCGCGTTCGGATTTTTGATTTCAAAACCCTTGCCTTGCAAACCGTCGTCAAAGTCGATGGCGGTTCCGCTCAAGTAGGCCGCGCTCGCCGGATCGAGGACCATGGCCACGCCTTCGCTTTCACAGCGTGTATCGTCGGTCTTCGGCTCGTCGAACGACATGCCATACTGAAAACCGGAACACCCGCCCGACTCCACCAGCAGGCGCAAGGCCTTGCCCTCGGCATCGTGCTCTTTCTGCATGCTGCGAATCTGCCCGGCGGCGCGTGACGATAAGGTGATCATGGCCACAAAGTCCGCGCGCCGACCGCCATGTCAACTTCGCCACCTCCCCACCCTTCGTTCCCCATCCTGAAAAAACCTTTTCACCCCACGACGCCTCGTAGTGTGAAGCATATTCCATGCTAGGCCGGATTTACCCGCTTGCCAGTAAACCCCTTCATGCTTTGTTCGCGCAACCGTGGCAGCCATTAAACACATCTTCAACGAAATCCACTACGAGATGATCCGCAAGATCGCCGACGGTGGCATGGGTATCGTCTACGAAGCCTGCCAGCGCGGTGCCGGCCAGTTCCGCAAGACCGTCGCGGTAAAGCTCATCCGCGAGGAATACTCCACCATTCCCGAGTTCCAAAACAACTTTATCGGCGAAGCTCGCCTCGTGGCTGACCTCGTCCACACCAACATCGTCCAGACCTACCATCTGGGCATGATCGGAGGCCAGTATTTCATGGTGATGGAATACGTGAATGGCGTTAACCTGGAACAGTTTCTCGACCGCCACATCGCCCTCGGCAAGAGTATCCCCGTCGATCTCTGTGCCTTCATCATTTCCCGCATCGCCCGCGGTCTTGCCTACGCCCACACCAAGTGCGACCGCGAAGGCCGTCTCCTAGGCATCGTCCACCGCGACATCGGTCCAAAAAACATCATGCTCGCCCACGAAGGCGACGTGAAGTTGACCGATTTCGGCATAGCTAAAGCCCTGGACCTCATGTACAACGAAGAAGGTCAGGTCATCGCGGGCAAGGACGAATACCTCTCTCCCGAACAGGCCAGCTACGCCGTGACCGACGCCCGCGCCGATGTGTTTCCGCTCGGTATCGTCCTCACCGAACTTTTGCTCGGGCGAAACATCTTCCGTAGCTCCGACCGCCTCGAATCGCGCCGGAACATCCTCGCGCTGCCCATCCCGCAGTTCAGCTCCTTGCGCGCGGAAATTAATCCCAAGCTCGAACTCATCATCCACCGGGCGCTTACTCGCGACCGCGATAAACGGTATCAATCCGCCACCGAGATGCTGACCGCCTTGGAGATGTATCTTTACGGTGACGGCTATGGCCCCACCAACGAGAAACTCGGAGCCTACCTCCGCGAGTTGATGGCGGCCTGATCGGCCCCACAGCGCGCCGCACCCCAGCGCGTCCCTGTCTCCGTCCCGTTCGGCCCAGACCCTCACCATCGCCTCCTAATGTGCGCCGGATTTAATCAAGATCTACGTCAGCGTCAGAACCAGTCGCTCGTCCTCGCGCCCCAGCTCCGCCAGTCGCTAAAAATCCTACAGGTCGCGGCCCTCGACCTCCGTTCGGTCATACAGGAAGAGCTCGAGTGCAACCCCACCCTGGAAGACATATCCAACGAGACCGACAGCCTGGACGCCGCCGCCGACTCCTCGCAGGACGGCATCACCCCGTCCGACCCCGACGACGCCTCCGACGCTTCCCCGCCGCCCGCCGATGATACTCCGTCCGACGGCCCCGAATCCATGGATTTCTCAAAGGAGTTCGACGTCCTCGCCAAGCTCGGCGACGACTGGCGCGATTACCTCGCCGAGGGCTCCGGCACCCAGCCCTACACCTCCGAGGACGCCGAGCGCCGCCAACATTTTTTCGATTCCCTCGTTACTGAGACCTCGCTTCAGGAACACCTTGTGCGCCAGGCCGAACTCCTCGACACCCCGGAGGAGGTTCAGGGCGCCCTTCGCCATCTCATCGGTGGTCTCGACGAGCGAGGGTTCCTCACCCAGACGCCATCCGAGGCCGCGCTTCAGGCCGGCCTTCCCCTCGACGCCGCCCAGGAAGCCGCCCGCATCCTCAAGACCTTCGAGCCCGCCGGCATCGGGGCCGTCGATCTCTCCGAGTGCCTACTCCTCCAGCTCCGCGCCCAAGGCAAGGGCGAGAGTCTCGCCGCCCGCATCGTGCGCGATCATTTTGACCTGCTCACCCGGCGCCGCATCCCCGAGATCTCCCGCAAAACCGGTGTCCACATCGACGATGTGCAGGACGCCATCGAGGAGATAGGCCGCCTCGATCCCGCGCCCGGTCGGAAGTTCGCCGACGACAACAACCGCGTCATCATCCCCGACGTGGCCGTCGAATACGACGGCGACGAGTGGAAGATCCACCTCAATAACGACTACATCCCGCGTCTCCGGATCTCCAATACCTACAAGGAGATGATCGCCCGCGGCGCCTTGACCAAGCAGGAGCGCGACTACCTGCGCGAGCGTATGCGCTCCGGCAAGTTCATCATCAACTCGATCGAACAGCGCCAGCAGACGATCGAGCGTATCACGCGCGAAATCATCAAGGTACAGCGCGATTTCTTCGAGGAGGGCGTCCACAAGCTTCGCCCCCTCACCATGACCCAGATCGCCGACGCCGTGGGCGTGCACGAGACGACGGTAAGCCGCGCCATCGCCAACAAATACATCCGCACCCCGCACGGTGTGTTCGACATGAAGTTCTTCTTCACGCCGGGCTACGAAAACTCCACCGGCGAATCCGTCTCCAACAAGAGCGTGAAGGAAATGATCAACGAATTGGTCGCCCTCGAAGACAAAGGCCGTCCGCTCAGTGATCAGGAACTCGTCGCCAAACTCCAGGAAAAGGGCATCAAAATCGCCCGCCGCACCGTCGCCAAATACCGCGAGGAACTCGGCCTGCTCCCCAGCAATCTCCGCCGCGACTACACCGGCTGACCGCCATCGTCGGCGGTTTTTAACCCGCCTGACGCAACCTGCGCGGGAGCGCAGGGATCTTCGTCGATACGAGCCCCGCGCCAAAACCCCCGCACACGAAAAAACCCCGGCACCCAAAGGTGACCGGGGCTTTGAAGTTTCTCGGGCCAACTCCGCGGGCTTAGGTCCGCAGCGTGTCGTCGGTCGGCTCTTCGCCCACGGGAGCGTCTTCAGTCGCCGGCTCGTTATCGGCGACCGGAGCATCATTCGCCTCGTTTACCGGGGCTTCAAACGTCTCGGCCTCACTCACCTCGACCACGGCCTCAACCGCTGCGCTCGAGCCCGTGTTGGCGCTCTCACTGGCCGGTGCCGGTACACGTGCCACCGGCGCGGACACCGTTGGCTTGGGGGCCTCGGGGAAGTTCTCCGGGTCCACGTCGGACGCCTCGATCTCACGTTTGCGCGCCTCACCCATGGCCAGCGGGCAGAACAGCGTGCCATCCACAAACTCGGTCACGTAGCCTTCTTTCACGAGGTAGCGCAGGTCACCCTTCAGCTTCGTGATTTTTTCCTGCTCCTTGATCGGCAAGGGATCGGGAGCGACACCCTCGGCGGGCGGCGGGCGCGGCGCGAAGTGGAGGTGTTTCTCCCTGAGTTCGCTTTCCTTGATCATCGGATGCACCTCGACGAACGCCAGCAACGAGGCCAGCGAGTCCGAGAAGGTCTGGCCTGCCACGCGGAAACGGCGTTTCACCGCGCACACGTAACTAATGCCCTTAGAGCCCTTTTTAAAGATCGTGAAACTCTCGCGACGCAGGCGGCCGCGCAGGGCGTTTGCCGTATCCAGCGGGAACCGCCGCTGCGCCGCCACCGCGCCCTCTACGGCGCGACGTATCTCGGTGTTGGCCGGGATGTTTTCCAGCAATTTACCAGGGAAACGCAGCTGCTCGACGCTGCGCACCACCCGATTACGCGCCTCGGTGAGCAGATACTGGCGGGCCTCTTCCAACGAATCGAAGTTGCGCAAAGCCGGAGCTTCGGGCACCGTCACATCGACCACCGGAACCTCTGGCGCCGGAGCGTCGGGCACTTCGGTTTCAGCCACCGGCGATGCATCCGTGGCCGTGACCTCGGAAACCGAAGCGGCACCCTCGAGAAACGGCGCGGCGGAAGCACCGGAGGATGCCTTGGAACCCTTTACCGGAGCCGGCTTCACCGTGTAACGGGTGGTCTTTTTCATCTTCTCCAGCCACTGCGCCACGACCTGGGGATCGCGCACACTTTCGATTTTCGTTTTATAGGCATCCAGCGGCATGCGCACGTTCGCGGCGTGATGCTGGGCGAGAATCGAGTTATAAAGGTGGTAATTCGGCGGAGCGAGCAGCGTGCCCGTGATCGTGCAACGATTCACCACCTGATAGTTCCCCTTCGGCGCATCGATCTCCACCTCGGCGGTGTCGAAGAAATTACCCAAATGCTTCTCCAGCACATGAGCGATGGCGGCATCCTCGGTGTCGAACGGCACGCCGTCCGGCACCGCGATAAAAAAGGGCGCCGGTTTCACGCCAGGCGTGATCGGCGCGGCTGGGGCCGCACCTTCGCCGCCGGCGAAAGCACCCTGCCGCGAGCCGGTCGCGGAACCCGCCACCGGTTGGAGCCGCTGCACCACCGCCACGAATCGTTCGTTTTTCTCCACCACCGACTTGGCGATGTAGAACAGCTCGAACGTGCGGCAGGATTTGCGAATCGCGTCGGCCAGGATCTTAAAGCTGCCGTCCTCCGGATAAAACGTGATGCCAAAATACGGGCTGATGTAGGGACCGGCCGGCTCGCGCGGCGGTCCGCGGAAATCCCCACGCGGACCACCCGGTCCGCCTTCGCGACGCGGCCCGCCACCGCCAGGACCATCCCGGCGCTCGAAACGCTGCCCGCCAACACCGCCGCCCGGACCCGCCGGGCGCGGACCGCCTTGGCCATAGGATCCACCACCGCCACCACCACCATACCCACCCTCGCGGCGCACCGGACGGTCGCCCGCCCCCACGCCGGAACCCGGCGCTCCCCCCCCGCCAAGAGGGGTGGGCGCGCCGCCCTCGGTGCCCGGCGACATGGCCGGACGTTTAAAATCGCGGCGATCCCTTCGCTGCGCATCGCCCACGCCGCCACCAGGGCCGTCCCGGCGTGGACGATCATCCCGACGATCACCCCGGGGCGCACCACCGGGACCACCGGCGCCGCCCCCCTTGTCCTGGCTCCAGGATGTTCCAAAGCTGAAGCTCTGGAGTTGGGTCAAATCGAGCTTGTTGAGCCCGGAATTAGATTCGGGCGTTTGCGGGGAAGTCGTCTCGTCCATGCGAATAATACAAAGCTGGCGTTGGGCCGGCGTAGGTGGTGAAGCGGAAGTGCGGTGGGCATGCGCGGGGCGCGCAGGAATTGCGCAGCTTCACCCGGCGTGCCACGCAGGCAAGCCGTTTCCCTTTATTAGTGGTGGCGATTCCGCGACGAGACACCCGTGGTTGCCCATTTGTTCATTTATCCAGCGGTTTTGGCCCGGTCTCCGTCCACTGCGCCTGGGCGCCCTCCGGCAAAGGAGGAATATTTCCAGTGCCCGCCACCGGCAAAGTCCCGTTCAGCTCCTGCCGCCAGTGTGCCACGTCACCGCCCGGGCAATACACATAGACCATGTGCATCGGATTATCCCCCGTGTTGGTGAGCTGATGAAATTTGCCCGGCGGCATGTAGACCGCCTGGCCCGCCTTGATCGGCGAGCGCTCGTTATCCACGCAAATTTCCCCTTCGCCCTGCACGATGAAATACACCTCTTCCTGCTCCTGATTATGCCACGGCACCTGGCCGCCCTTGGGCGCGAGCACGGAGAACCCCATGGAAAAGCCTTTGGCTTGGATCGGCTGGGTGGCTTGGCCCACGAGGCCGCGGCCCCAGCGTTGCGCGGGAAAAGTCCCGCCCGGAATCTTGGCAAGATCGGCGATAGTCATGGCCTCCTCGCCTAGCGCCCGCCACCCCGCCCGAGCGACATTTTTTCCGGCGACGCCAAGCTGCCGAGCGGTTTCGTCCTATCACCCCGCTTGTCACCAGTACACCGCCGCACATCAAAACGGAAACCCGATCGAAAAATGCAGCGTCCCCGCCGGGTCGCCGTCGCGCCGGTTCAGGTTTCCCCCGTATTCCAGTCGCAGCGGCCCGATGGGCGACTGGTAACGCACCCCCAGCCCCGCCGACGCCAGCGTCTCGTCCCCCGGCCAGTCATCCGCATCCACCGCCGTGCCGAGCACATCGAGGAACACCACCGCCGTCCACCGCCCGGTAACGAGTTGCTCCACTTCCCAGTTCACCAGCCAGGCGCTGCGCACACCGACGAAGCGTCCGTTCGCGTCACGCTGCGTCGCCTCCCCCTGCTGATACCCGCGCAACGAACTCTCCCCGCCGGGGAAAAAAAGTTTGTTCACCGGCGCGTCGTTCTCGCCGGCAAACACCCATCCTTGCGACACGCCGACGTGCATCCAGCGCTCCTCTCCCAGCGCCCGATGCCAAGCCCACGCCAGCTCGAGCCGCTCGTAGCGCACCTCGCTGCCCAGCTCCGGCAGCGCGGTCTGCGAATGCACCGCCCAACGCGTGCCGGCCTGAGGGCGGATCGGGTTGTCCCGCCGGTCACGCGTCAGCGCCACGTCGAACGACGCCACCGTCGCGTCGTCCACCCCACCCCGCGCCGCGCCGAGTTTCACATCGTCCGCGCGCAACACCTCGTACGTGAAGCCCGCCGTCGCCAGCACCTCGATCCACGGCACCTCGCGTTGCAACTCCACCGCCGCCCCATACTCCACCCGGTCGAAAGACTGCTCCTCGCGCCGCAGCCCAAACACCCGCCCCGCCGCCTCCACCGTATCCTCCCAGAACGTCGGCACGGTATAACGGTAGTCCGCCCGCGTACCCTTCAACGACTGCACCGCCTCGAAACGCGTGCGATGCGCCAGCCCCCACAGGTTGCCCCGCGTCACCTCCACTCCCACCCGCACCTGCTCATAGCTCCCCCACCCCAGCAGCCACGCCGCCTCCCACGGCGGCGCCTCCCGCACCGCAAAGACCACCGCCCGCGTCCCATCCTCCCGATCCGTCTCCCGCACCTCCACCCGACGAAACACCCCGAGTCGCGCCAGCCGCATGCGCGCCGCCTCCACCTCCGCCGGATCGAACCAATCCCCCGGTCGCAAGCCCCGCGTCCGCTGCTCCAACAGCCCGGGCCGCGTTTTTTCCACCCCCGCGAAACCCACCTCGCCGACCCGCCGCCGCCCGCCCCGCTCCACCCGCGCCGTCACCGTCACCGGGCGCGCCCGGCCGTCCGCCGCCACCTCGCCCCGCTCCACCGTCCACGCCACCGCGGCGTCCGGGTATCCACGTTCCTGATACTGCCGGCGCGGCGCCTGCCCCGCGTCCAGCGATCTTGCCCGCGTCCAGACCGCTCCCTCGAGCCTCGTGACCGCCTCCGTCCCCGGATTCTCCCCCGCGAGGCCGCCCGCTTCGTCTTCACCGCCGCCCGCCACCTCCACCTTCGCCTCCGCCACCCGCCAAACCGGCCCCTCCTCGACCTGAACGGACAACTCCACCCGTCCGCTCGCCTCGTCCAGCCGCCGTTCCGCCACCTTAACCGTCGCCTCCGCGTAGCCTTGCGACCGGAGCGCCTCCGCCAACTCCGCCGCGCCCCGCCGCGCCCGCCCTTCCGACCAGGCCCGCACCACATCGGGCGTGAAGAGCCCCGCGTCCGGCCGGAAATATGCCCGCGCCTCCTCCTCCGCAAGCGCCGTCAGCCCCGCGATCTCCACCTTCTCCACCACCGCCCGCACCCCCGGACGCGCCGTCAGGCGCAGCTCCGTCGCCCGCACCCCGCGCGGCAGCCCCTCGCTCAACCTCGCATCCAGCCGCGCCCGGCCCTCCCGGCCTTCGGCATCGCGCCAAACCGCCTCGATCTCCGCCGCGAAAAACCCTTCCTCCACCAGCTCCGAATTCAACACCAACGCCGCGTCCTCGATGAACCCGCCATCGAACTCCGCCCGCGTCCCGCCTTCGTCCAACAACAACTCCAGCGCGTTCCGTCGTTCCAGATTCCCCCACCAGCCAAATCCGCTCAGCCGCAGCTTCGCCGGCTTCGCCTCCGGCCCCGCCCTCTCCTTCCCCTCGGTCTCCGCCCGCGCGCCCGCGCCCACGCTCGCCGCAGCCAGCGCCACGAGCATGCCCGCCCTCCGCCCGCGCCACGCCGCGCGCCGCTTATTCATCGGCCGTCTCCTTCGCGGTTTCTTTTTCCGGCGCGCCCGCGCGGATGCGCCACTTCAGCCCCATGTTGTACGCGTCGAATTCATCATAGTCCCCGACCAGCGACCACCGGTCGTTCAGCCGAAAATCAAACCCGTAGGTCTCCCGCCCCGCCCGCGACACCTGCTCTCCCGTGCGGATGCTCAGCCGCTCCTCGTCCGTGCTCGCAAAGCCCAGGGTGCGCAGCAGATCCCGGCTCACATACGCCCCCACCGCCGCCAGTCGCTGCGTGGCCTGCGCCGTCTGGTCCCGCGCCGGGGCCACCCCCGCCGTCACCATCAGGATCAGCGCCTCCGCGCTCAGCGCAGGCGTGGAAAACAACTGCAACAGCGGCGCCTCCGCCGTGCCCGTCAACTCCAGCCGCAACTCGTAGCCCAGCCGCCGCCCCTGCGCGCGAATATCCAGGCGTGGCGTATAAGGGTCGTCGCGCAGGATTCGCACCGACCCCTCCCGCACCGTGAAGCTGGCGAACGGAAACAAGATCCGCCCCTGGTCGATCTGAAAGCCCCCCTCCAGCAGCGGCTCGCGCAGCGTGCCGCCCAGCGTGAACCGCGTCGACCCCACGCCCTCGAACACCGGCGTGCGCAGGCGCAGAAACTCCTCCCCGCGCACCGTCACCGCCAGCCCCCAGTCCGCCAGCGGCGGCGTATCGATGGAAAAATACGGGGGCCTCGCCCGTGCCGCCGCCGCTCCTCCGCCCGCCGCGATCAGGGGCCGTATGTCCGCCAAAAACAAACTGTCCCGCAGGCGCACTTCCCCGCCCACCCGCGTCCGCCCCGGCTCCCCCTCCGTCCGCACCCACAGGTCCAGATCCCCGCGAACCAGCAAGCCGGGTTTACGCACCAGCGGGAACCGCTCCGCCTTCAGCGTCAGATTCAGCGCCGGCAGCGCGCCCGGCACCCGCCGCGCCCCGCCCGCCACTGTCACCGCTTGCCCGCCGGCCCGCGCCGTCGCCCGCTCCACCCGCACATCCAAACCCTCCAGCACCAGATCCACGTCGATCTCGTGCAGGACGCCAAAATCGCCCAGCGGTCGCGTCGCGCCGCCCCGCAGCTCCACCCGCCCCGTCAACAAGGCGCCCCGCGTCAGCCTCAGCTCCGCCTTCACCGTGCCCGACGGCGCCGACACCGTCGGCAGATACCGCGCCAGCGCCTCCACCCGCGCCTCCGGCAACCGCAGCGACCCCTCCGCATGGTCGCGCAACCACGCAAAGGGCCGCGCTCGCAGCCGCTCCCAATCCCCCCGCTCCCACTTCAGGCTCCCGTCCGCCTCGATCCGCTGCCCGTCCACTTCCCCGGCCAGTCGTCCCACCGTTATCTCCCCGTCTACCACCGTCGCCGCCACTTCCAGATCGCGCAGCTCCGCCCCGCCCTCCGGCAAACCCTCGCCGACAAATCCGATCCGCGCCGCCGACAACTCCACCCGTCCGCTCGGCGCGCGCGCCGGCCCCGCCAGCTCCACCGCCAGCGCCGGTCGCTCCAGCGCCACGCCCGCCAGCTTGGCCAACTCGCCCCACACCGGCGCCTCCGGTCGCGATTGCAGCCCGAACGACCACGCGCCGCCCTCCACCGGCTCCAGCCCCCGCGCACCCGCTACGCGCACCCGCCACGGCACCCCGCCGCCACCCTCCGCCAAGCGCTCCTCGCCCCGTCCCACCTCCAGTTTCTCCAACCGCGCCCCGTCCGCCCCCAGCCGCCCCGCGCCCCGTCCCCACACCTCGCCACCCTGCGGCAAGCGCCACCGCAGCTCGAAATCCGCCTCCCCCGCCACGATGCCGGCCGGGTCCAGCCGCGCCGCCATCCGCAGCGCCGGCGCCGCCACGTCCGGCCAAGGCGCACCCGTCCGCCAATCGTTCGCCCACGCGGTATCCATATTTTGGGCACTCAGGTCCAGCTCCGCCGGCTCGAGCCAGCCCACCGCCAGCCGCCGCTCCCCTTCGCCCGTCAGCTCGATGTCCACCCGCCGCGCCCCGCCCGCCCGGAGCAGCTCCCCCGGTCGCGCCAGACGCAAGCCCGCCCCGTCGCCCCGCGTGAGTTCCAAGCGTTCGATTTTCGCTCCCTCCGCCACCCCCGCGCCCGCCGACACGAGCCGGGTCTCCAGCTTGGCGTTCCCCCGCCGCGCCCGCGCCGTCACCGCCCACTCCACCCCGCGCTCCCCGCCAAACTCCGCCGCCACCTCGTCCGCCGCCCAGCCCGCATACTCCATGTTTGTCACCGCCGCCGACCCGCTCGTCCGCAGCCGCGCCCACTCCCCGGCAACCTCCGCCCGCCCCGTCACGCGAGCCAACGCCAGCCTCTCGGGCAACCAAGTCCGCAGGAGCGCGCCGTCCCCGGCGAATACGATCTTGCCCGCCTCGATCCGTCGCTCCGCGTGTTTCCACGTGCCACTCGCGTCCAAGGTCGCCCCGTTCGGCCCGCGCAGCTCCACCGCGTCCGCCCGCGTTTCCTCCGCGTTCGTTTCTCCGCGCAACGCCAGCTCCATCCCCGACCATTCGCGCCACGCCAGCCCCCGGCCGCGCGCCTCCCAGGCCACGCTCCAACTCGCGCCCGTGCGCAAGCGGGCCGTTCCCGCCAGCGCGCCCGCCACGCGCCCTCCGGTGAGCGGCGCGAGTTCCGCCTCCCAGGCCAGCAC
>JBBRHC010000029.1:0-20885 GCA_038223295.1 Opitutales bacterium | reverse complement strand
CCGACCGCGGCGGCGGCGGAATGGCGTGTGCCGAATGCCGATTGACGAATGGGGTGGGAGTCGGACGGGGTGGCGGGGGCGGGCCCGGCGCGGGGGGGGGACGGGGGGCGTTTGGGTTTGGCGGGGGCGGTGGCGGCCAGGGTGAGGGCGGCGTCGGGGCGCGGGGTGCAGCGGAAACCCTCGTTGAGTTGGCCGCGGAGGAAGCGGGGGCGGAGTTTTTTGGCGGCGGGGTGGGCGGCGAGGATTTCCTGGATGCGTTTCTCCTCGGACTCTTTGGGCACGACGATGGCGAGGGTGGCACCGTCGGTTTGCCAGCGGGCGAGCTGGGCGAGGAAGTCGTGGCGTGACTGCTCCTCGGCGGCGAGGCGCTCCTGGGCGATAAGGTCGTCGGCGGGGTAGCGGCGGTGGTGCACGAGGCTCTCGGTGTCCCAGGTGATTTCGGTGAAGGAGGACGAAGCCGGAGGGGAAGTTTGCGCCACGTGCTCGGATTCGAAAAGGGCGGAGGCCTCGTCGAGGTCGCAGAGCGCGTCGAGGGCGGCGACGCGCGCGAGGATGGGCAGCAGGGCGGGCGAACCGGAGTTTTCGCGGGCGAGCAGACTGAAGGTTTGGTCGAGGGCGGCGGGCTCGATCAAGACGAGACGCGTGGCGGGGCTGAGGTAGGGCGCGATTCCGGTGAGCGACGGGGCGAGCGAGAGGCGGGGGGAGGCGGCGAGCGTGAGCGTTTCCACCGCGTCGCCGGAGCGTTGCGTCACGGGGTCGAGTTCGCGGATGTCCTCAAGGTCGTCGCCGAAAAAATCGAGCCGGTAGGGCTGGGCGGCGTTTACCGGGTAGAGGTCGATGATGCCGCCGCGCACGGCGTAGGTGCCGGGGGCCTCGCAGACGGCCTCGGAGTCGTAGTCGAGGGCGCGAAGTTTTTCGAGCAGGGCTTGGAAGGGAAGGGCTGAGCCGCGCGTGAGGGTGAGCTCGGTGGCGGCGTAGGCCTCGATGGCTGGCACGCGTTGCAGGAGGGCGGCCGGGGTGGAGAAAACCGCCAAAGTGGGCGCGGTGGCGAGGGCGCTGGTGAAGGTGCGGGTGGCGCGGAGGCGCGAGAGGACGGCCTGGCGGTCGGCGGAGGCGGCGAAGGCCTCGGCCATGTCGCGCGATTCGGTCATGGCCTCGGGCAGCACGACGGTTTCGAGCAGGGCGGATTTCTGGCCGGCGGCGGCGTGAAAGAGGGCGGTGTCCTCGGCGAGCTGCTCGGCGGCTTTCAGGGTGTCGGCGACGACCAGCCAGACGGGGGCGGGGTGGCGGCGGAGCAGCTCGGCGAGCACGGCGCCGCGCGCGGACGGGCACACGCCAGTGTGTTTGCTACGGGGCGGGAGAACGAGGGCGGAGGCGGGGGCGTTTTCCACGGGAGAGCGGAGGGAAAGTGACTTGGCGGGAAAGGCAACGGCGGGGGCGGGACGGCGGGGCGGCGGCTTCGGGTTGACCGTAACCGAGGCGGGGCGAGGCCGTCTTGAGTTTTGTGCATGCAATACCCTCACTCGCCCCATGCCCCCGCTTCCTGACGCCGACGACGAATCGCCGCCCGACGTCGAGGGTTGGCTGGTGCGGATTCGCGCCGGCGACCAGCAGGCCGCCCGCCTGCTCGTCGATCACCTTTACCCGCAGGTCATCCGCATCGTCCGGGCCCGCCTGCCGCGGCGCGGGGGCGAAGAGGATCTCGCCCAGGATATTTTTCTGAAAATGTTTACACGTCTCGACCAATTCCAGGGCCAGGTCCCGCTCGCCCACTGGGTGTCGCGGATCGCGGTGACGACCTGCATCGACGCCCTTCGCGCCCAGCAACGTCGCCCCGAGCTGCGCTGGGCCGACCTTTCGGAGGCCGAGGCCGATACGCTCGACGCCGTGCTCACCCGCGAGGATGCCGCCGACACCGCCGATGCCCTCGCCGCGCACGAACTGGTTCACAAACTGCTCGGTCAACTCGAGCCCCGCGACCGCCTCGTCCTGCAACTCCTCGACCTCGAACAAAAAACCCTGGTCGAAATCCGTGGAATCACCGGTTGGAACACGACCCTCATCAAGGTCCGCGCCTTTCGCGCGCGGAGAAAATTGCAAAAACTTTTCCAACAACTCAGCAAAAAGGAGCGCACATGAACGCCCATAATCACACGCCTTGGTCGCGACTCGCCGCCGCCGCCCGCCGCGCTCCCGCCGCCGGGAACTCCGCCGCCGAATCCGCCGCGGAGTGCCTGGCGCCCGCCGGATTTGCCACGCGCATCGTCGCGCATGCCGGGCTGCGCCCCGCCGCCGGCCTTTTTGGCGGAAGCGCCTTCGAGCGGCTCGCCGCCCGCGCCTTGGGTTTCGCGTGTGCGTGTGCCCTCGCGGTCACGGTCTGGGCCAGTTTGCCCGCCACGGCCGAGGCCGGCCCGTTGGCCGACACCGCCGCCGCGAGCGACGCTTACCTGGATCCGATCGGGGTCTTGTTGGAGGCCGTGAGATCCTGATGAATCGTTCCGTAAAACTATCCCTGTTCTGCGCCGGCATCTTCGCGTGCGGCGTGGTCGCGGGCGGGCTCGGGGCGCGTAAATTTCACCAACCGCCGGCGCCACCCAAAGTGAGCAAACAGGGGGGCATGCCGGAGGGTTTCGGTCCGCAGCAGTTGCAGCGTTTTAGCAAGGAACTCGCGCTCTCCGAGGCGCAGCGCGAAAAGGTGGCGCCCATTCTTGAAAAAGCCGGCGAAGAGCTGCGCCAGTTGCGCCGGGAAAGTTTTCGCCAGAGCTCGGTCATCATCGAGGCGATGGAGGCCGCCGTGGCGGAGCGGCTCACGCACGAGCAGCGCGAAAAACTCGTCGTGCTCCAGACCGAACAACGCGCCCGGATCAAGGCCCGCATGGAGGAGCGCAATCGCCGCCGCAGCGAAGGCGGAGGCCCGAACGGTGAACCGCGCCGCGACGGGGAAACCCCCGGGCGTCGCCCCGACGGTCCGCCACCGCCACCGAACGCGCCGGGGGAGCCGACAGGCCCGGCCGGGACGCCCGCCGACGCGCCGCCCTCTGGTTCGCCACGTTAAAAAAGATTCTCATTGATACGCTTCCGGTCGCCTCCCACGGTGCCGGCGGCCAGGTGCCATGCATGGGCAGGCGCGTGAACCCCGCCAGGGCCGGAAGGCAGCAACGGTGACGACGTTCTCTCAGTGCCGTGGAGTGCCTGGCCACTTAATTTCCCCACCCGTCCCCTCGATCCGCTCCGCAGCAGGGTTTGTGGGAGATCGGTGGTTTCGGGTTTGCGCTTAATCGCGGTCCGCGTGCTTTGCTGCCTCACCCGTGTTGAACGCAGCCTATCAAGTCATCGCCCGCAAATGGCGCCCGCAGACCTTTGACGACGTCGTGGGGCAGGATCACGTCGTCCGCACCCTGCGCAACGCCATCGCGCGCGGTCGCATCGCCCACGCCTACCTTTTCGTCGGCCCGCGCGGCACCGGCAAGACCTCGACCGCGCGCATTTTTGCCAAGGCGCTCAATTGCACCGACGGCCCCAAGGCCGACTTTGATCCCGCCGATCCGGCGTGCCTCTCCATCGCCGCCGGCACCCACCTCGATGTGATCGAGATCGACGGCGCCTCGAACAACGGCGTCGAGCAGGTGCGCGACCTCCGCGACACCGTGCAATACACGCCGGCGCAGGGCCGGTATAAAATCTACATCATCGACGAGGTTCACATGCTCACGGCGGCGGCGTTCAACGCGCTGCTCAAGACGCTCGAGGAGCCGCCCGCGCACGTGAAGTTCGTCTTCGCCACCACCGATCCGCAAAAGGTGCTCCCCACCATCGTGTCGCGTTGCCAGCGCTTCGACCTGAAGCCCATCCCGGCCCCGCTCATCGTCGAGCGCCTGGCCCGGATCGCCGGCGTCGAGGGTATCCAGGTAACAAATACCGCCCTCGCCTGCATCGCCCGCATGGCCGACGGCGGCATGCGCGACGCCCAGTCGATCTTCGACCAGATGATCTCGTTTTGCGGGGTGAAGATCGACGAGCCCGACGTGCTCGACGTCTACGGCCTCGTCGCCTCCGAAAAACTCGCCGCCCTCGCCGCCGCCCTCGCCTCGGGCGACCACGCCGAGCTGGTGCGCCTGGTGGACGAGTGCGACGCCGCCGGCCGCGACCTCGCGCGCCTGTTGTCCGACCTGCAGGGCCACATCCGCGAGGCCCTGCTCGACGCCATCGCCCAGGGCGGCAAGAGCCGGAAACTCGGCGGCGTGCCGCTCACCACCGAGCAGCTCACCCGCATGCTCGACGTGCTGCGCCAGGGCGAGGACGGCGTGAAGCTCGGCCTCTCCGACAAGATCAACCTCGAGGTCACGCTGCTCAAGGCGGTGGACGCCTCCCGCGCCCGCGCCATCGATTCTTTGCTCAAGGAACTCGCCCTGCTCGGGGCCGATTTGCCGGCCGCCCCGGCGGTGTCCGCGTCCTCCGCCGTCGCGCCCCCCGCGCCCGGCGAGGAAAAAAAAAAGCCCTGATCGACCGGCTTGACGCGGCGGTCGTCGCGTACGTCGTCGCATCCGCCGCCAGCGCGCCGCCGCCGCGCGGGTTGCCCTTCGCCCTCACCGCGGTGGCGCGAGCGGCCAACGCGGGTTTCGTGCCGCCGGCATTGGTGGGCGGTGCGGGCTCGGATTTCGACGACGAGGCGCAGCCGGCCTTCGGTGGCGGGAGCTCGGCGGCGCATGAATCGGAGTCGGCCCCGGCGGTTTTCGATGGCGAGGACGGACCGCCCCTGACGGAGCTGGAAGCGCAGATGGGCGGCGAAGTCGGCGCGCGTGACACCGCGCGCTCCGCGCAACCGACGTCTAGCGCGAATTCCCCGTCGGGTGCGACGCGGCGCGGCGCGGCGCGGGCCTCCGCCGACGCCGATGACGACGACGCCGATTCCGGCTCGGCGAGGGGCGCGGCGCTGCCCGGTCTCGAAACGCTGGTCGCGCGCCTGCCCGAAGAGGTGCGCGCAACCCTGGTCGAGCTTTTCCGCGCGAAGTTCATTGCGGTGAAAAAATTGCCGAAGCGGTCGTTTCGCCCCGCCACTTCCAAGGGCGGTTCCCTAGGGAGTTAGTCCGAACTTCTCGGCGTGGGTGCGCTCCGCGTTTGCCAAGCCCCGTGCCGGGCGTCCTGATGCGCCCGCCTTGGCTAAGCCACCTCTCCTTCCTTTGAAAACCAGTCTCGCCACCCTCGCTGTTTTTGTCCGCGCCTCGGGCCTGCTCGCCGTCGCGCTGGCCACCGCCGCGCCGGCGCTTGCCGCCATTGAAAAACTGGAGGTCAACTACGACTACGTCCGACGCCTCGCCACCGACCGCGCGGGCTCGGCCTACCGGGCGCCGGACCGGGAACTGCCCCCCCGGCTTGCCGAGCTTAACTACGACGATATTCGCACCATCCGTTTCAAGCCCGAGCAGGCCTTGTGGCGTAATGAAAGCCTGCCATTTCAGCTCCATCTTTTTCACCGCACGGCCGCCGCGCGCGAGGCGGTGCAGATCCGCGAGTATAGCTCCACCCACGTTCAAACCCTGCCGTTCATACGCGATTTTTTCGACTACGGTCGCCTCACCAATCTCGGTTCCCTGCGCTCCTCGCTGGGCTATTCCGGCTTCCGTTTGCACTATCCGCTGAATCGCCCGGATGTTTTTGACGAGCTGGTCGTGTTTCACGGCGCTTCTTACTTTCGCGCCCTCGGCGCAGGTCAGATATACGGCCTCTCGGCGCGCGGTCTCGCGGTGGATTCCGGCGTGCCGGGCAAAGCGGAGGAGTTTCCGATTTTCACTGAATTCTGGATCGGCAAGCCCCGCCCCGGCTCCACCTCGATCACGGTCTACGCGTTGCTCGACAGCCCCGGCGTCGCCGGCGCCTACGAGTTCACCATCCGTCCAGGTCGGCCGACGACCATCGACGTGCGGGTCGAGTTAAACGCCCGCGTCAAGATGGAGCTGCCCGGCCTGGCCCCGCTCACCAGCATGTTCTGGTTTGGCAAAAACGCCGACCGCCCGCAGGGTGACCCGCGCCCGCAGGTCCACGATTCCGACGGGCTCCTGCTGGAGACTGTCGAGGGCACCCACCTGTGGCGTCCCCTGCAAAACCCCCGCGAGATCCTCAACACCGACCTGCACGCGGTGAAGCCCAGCCGCTTCGGGTTGATGCAGCGCGAGCGTTCCATCGCCGCTTTCGAAGACTTCGAGGCGCGCTACCACGACCGCCCCAGCGCGTGGATCGAGCCCGTCGGGGATTGGGGGGAGGGGCATGTGCGCCTGGTCGAGCTGCCAACCACCACCGAATACGCCGACAACATCGTCGCCTACTGGGTGCCCGAGCGTAAGCCCGAGCCAGGCAAGCCCTACGCCTACGCGTACAAGCTCGTCTGGTCGCTGGAGCAGCCCGACGATAACAAGCTGGCCCGCGTGCGATCCACCCGCATCGGCAATCTTCCGGGCGGCGGGTGGGGCCAGCTTTTCTGGATCGATTTCGCCGGATCCGACCTGGCACAGCGCAAACCCGACAATCTCGCGGCCCAGATCGAGCTGGGCGCGGGGTCCAAGCTTCGCCACCAGACGCTTATCCGTCACCCCGGCATCGATGGCTGGCGCGTGGCCCTGCAGGTCGAGGGCGATCAGCAGCTCGAGCCCGGCGCGAAAGCCAAGCCCGTCGAACTGCGCGTGCGCCTGCGCGACGGCTACGAGCCTATCTCCGAGACCTGGGTCTACACGTGGCAGCCATGAACGCCGTCGCGCCTGCCCGGCCGGTCGCCGCGCTCCCTTCCCCGCTCCTGCCGCAGCCCGATGGGCCGGGCTGGGACGAGGCGTTCCTGCGCGTCGAGAGTTATCTGCGCGCCCACCAGATCGAGAGCCGTCTCGTGCTGAATCGCCTCGCGATCGAGATCATCCATGCCGCCCACGCGGTGGCGGATTCGCTGACGGCCGAGCAGGCGGATCTTGCGGCCCGTAACTCGCCCCGCGACGCGGCGCGCCCCGCGCCGTCCGAGGCGCCGCTCGATCCCGTCGGCCTGGCCATGCGCGAGGCCGAGCGGCGCACCAACGCGTGGTTCACCCGTGTGCTGGGCGACGCGGCCGACCCCGACGACGAACGCCTCGGCACCCGGGGGCGCATCGCCCTCGTGCTGGCCGACGTGCCCGGCCGCTGGCCCCAGCATTTTCTCGCCGAGACGCCGCCCCCGCCCGAGCTGGTCCAGGCCATGCGCGCCGCCTACATCGAGGCCGGCCCCGAGCTGGAACTCGCCCGCATGGTGCCGCGCGAACTCGATTTCGGGCCCATCGCCAACGTCGCGGACGAAGCGTGGAAGACCTTCGCCCGCTGGCCCATCCTGCGCGCCGTGCTCGGTTGGCTCGTCTTCGTCGGCCTGCTGGCCGCCGCCTGGCGGGCCACGCACTAGCGCGCGATCGCGACCGACGTACCTGTTTTTCAACCATCCACCATGTCCATGAGCGCACCGCGCTTTGATCCCGCCCGGCTCGACGGCACCCGCATCACCCAGCGTCGCATCCTGGTCGCCACGCTCACGCTTTTGCTCACCGGTCCGGCCGTGCTTCTCATGGCCGACCTGCACTGGCGCGTGGGCGTGGATAAGTGGAAGATCCTCCACCTCCTGCTCTTCGGCGTGCTCTTCTCGCTCGTCGCCTTTGGCGCGGTGCAGGCCTGCATCGGTTTTTTCTGCCGCATGGGCGACGGGGATAACAACCGTATCGTCAACAGCCTCGAGCCCGAGGACGAGGCTCGTCCCATCAACGCCTCCACCGCCATCGTCATGCCGGTGTTTAACGAGGACACCTCGCGCATCCTCGAAGGCCTGCGCGTCATCTACCGTTCGCTGGAGGCGACGGGGCAGATCGAGGCCTTCGATTTTTTCATCCTGAGCGACACCACCAGCCCCAACCGCTGGATCGAGGAGGAGTCCGCCTGGGTCGCGCTCACCCGCCAGCTCGGCGCGCAAGGGCGGATTTTTTATCGCAAACGCCGGGTCAACGTGAACAAAAAGGCGGGCAATCTCGCCGACTTCTGCCGCCGCTGGGGCAAGCGCTACCGCTACATGGTCGTGCTCGACGCCGACAGCATCATGACGGGCGACGCTATCGCCAAGCTCGTGCGCCTAATGGAGAAAAATCCCGGCGCCGGCATCATCCAGACCGTTCCCCGTCTGGTAAACGGCGAGACCATCTTCGCCCGCCTCCAGCAATTCGCCTCGCGCCTCTACGGGCCGGTGTTCGCGGCCGGGCTCAATTTTTGGCAGCAGGGCGAGGCCAACTACTGGGGCCACAACGCCATCATCCGCGTCGCACCCTTTATGGAGCATTGCTCGCTGCCGGAACTCCCTGGCGTGGAGCCGTTCGGCGGCCGCATCCTCAGCCATGACTACGTCGAGGCCGCGCTCATGCGCCGCGCCGGCTGGTCGGTGTGGCTGGCGGTGGACGTCGAGGGCAGCTACGAGGAATGTCCGGGTAACCTGATCGATTTCGCCAAGCGCGATCGCCGCTGGCTCCAGGGCAACCTTCAGCACGCCTGGCTCGTCACCGCGCGCGGCTTGCACGCCGCCAATCGCCTGCACCTGGCGCTCGGCATCCTCGCCTACCTGGCCTCACCGCTCTGGCTGGCGTTTCTCCTCGTGTCCTCGCTCATCGCCTGGCGTTACGCGGCCACGGGGTTGACGCCCCTGCCGGTGGATAGTTTTGCGCGTTACCTGAAGCTCGATTTCAACTCCCAGGCCTTGTTGCTTTTCGCGGTTACGATGGCGCTGCTGTTTTTGCCCAAAGTCCTCGCCCTGTTCGACCTGCGCCGCCGTCCGGGCGAGGCCGCGCGGTTCGGGGGTTGGCCGCGGGTGATTGGCAGCGTGGTCGGCGAGACAATGATCTTCACCCTGCTCGCGCCCGTGCTGATGTTGTTCCACTCCAAGTTTATCGTGCTGACCCTTGCCGGGCGCGGCGTCGCGTGGGTCGCGCAGCGGCGCGGCTCCGATGGCGATCCGGAGTGGCGCGAGGCCATCCTCACCCACGCCGGCCACACCCTGCTCGGGGCTTCGTGGTGTGCGTTAGCCCTGTGGATCAACCCCGCCTTCGCGCTCTGGATGTCGCCCATCCTGCTGGGCATGATGACGTCGGTCCCGAACTCGCTGATCACCGGACAACTCGCGCCCGGCCTGTGGGTGCGTCGCATCGGATTGCTCGTCACCCCGGAGGAAAGCGCGCCGCCGCCCGAGCTGGCGCGGCTCCTGCGCAATCTCGAGGCCTGCCGCCGCCATACGCCACCACTGACTGAACTCGCAGATGACTATGGTCTTATGCAGGCGGTGCTCGATCCCTACGTAAATGCGGTCCACCTCGCACTCCTCCGCGAACGCGACCAGGCGCCGGTCGCGGCCGCCGAGGAGCGCTTCGCCCCCCTGCGCGAACGTTTGCTCAGGGAGGGCCCCGGAGCGCTCACGCCGCGCGACAAACTCGCGCTCCTGCTCGACGCCGATTCCATGGCGGTCCTTCACCGCGATTTGTGGTCGCTGCCGGCGGAACGGCTCTCGGATTGGTGGAGAACCGCCATCCGCGCCTACAACGTCCTCGCCCCGGCGCCGCAGACCGCGCTTTACCGCTAAGCCCGAGCGGAGCGTCGGTAATTTCTCTGGGTCAGACTATCGGGGTTAAGCTGATTGCAACTAATTATAGTTTCAATCGGGGGTAAAATGCTCAGTTAAAAGGGCTCAAAGTTTTTTTGACATTTATGAAACAACCCTCTACATCCTTTCCCGTTGCTGGAAACATGCCCCCTTTGTTTTCGTTACTACCCACAAGATTTCCGTCTTGAGGAACTATTAATCCCTTTACGCTGTGTCTGCGAAAATTCTTTTGGTTCGCACAGGTCCCGACGTATTCCACGCCAAGGCCTATGTTGCAGTTGAAACCGGCCTCTATGCGCGCGAAATTTTGTCGCCGGCTGAATTGGAAATTTCGCTTAAATCGGAGCAATTCGATCTCGTTATCCATGATGGCTCTAAGTTAGGGAAAGAGCCTCTCGCGCTGGCCGAGAACATCCGCGGTCACCAGCGCACCGCCCCCATCCTCCTCCTCTGCGCCAAGCCGGAGATGGACGTGATCGTGCGAGCCATCCGTCTCGGTGTCCGTGATCTTTTTCATCCCCCGCTCAATCTCGGGGCGTTTTTCGCCCGCGCCACCGAATTGCTTCAGCCCCGGCTGAATGGCCACGCCTCGGCCATCGCCCAGCATTGCCAGCAGGAGATGACGCTTTTCCTGGCGGGCGAGAACGTCTCCGTCCCCTCTCGCCCCGCTTCCGCCGGCCTGGCCTCCCCGGTGGGCGAGATTGATTCGCTCCGCGCCGATCTGACTGCGGCGCAGGTTGCTCTGGCGGTGCGCGAGGCCGCCCTTGTCTCCGAGCAGGAAGCGCTGAACGCGCAACGCAAGGAGCTGGATGCTCGCCGCAACGTTGTGTCGCAGGTAAACACCGGGGCCGATGGCTCCCGGAAGTCGACTGCCGAGGTCGACGGCGACTTCGCGGTGCGTCTGGCCGAGCTGGAGGCCGCGCGGGTCAAGATCACCGCCGAACAAACGCGTATCGCCGACGAGGCGGAAGACTTGGATCAGGCTAAGACCGCCGCCGCCGCTTCGCTCCATGCGCACGAGAAGCGCACGAAGCAACTCTCTATGGACGAGGCGGCTCTCGCCGAACGCTCCTCCGCGCAGGCGGCCAACCAGGCGCGCCTCGCCGCGCTGGAGAAGTTGATCGCGGAGCGGGAGGATGGCTTTGGCGTGCGCGAGAAATCGGTTCAGGCGCAGGAAAAAAAGGTCGCCGCCCAGTTTTCCCGTGTCCGCGCCGAGGAGGAAACCTTTGCCGCTCGTCAGGCCGAGCTTGAAGCGGAGGAAGCTCGTTTGCAGCAGGAGGCTCGTCGCATCGCCGCCGAGCGCACCGGGCTCGAAGGCGAGCGCGCCGCCGCCGCCGCCGCCAGCGCGGCCCTCGCCGCCCGCGAGAAGGATCTGGCTGCGGCGGACAACGCGCTTTCCGAGCGCGAGAGCGTGCTCGCCTCCGCCCAGAAAGCCGTGGAGCAGGAAAAGAAAAAAGCGTTGGCCATCGCCGCCGAGGCGAACGCCCACGATCTCGCGGTGGGCGTGCGCGAAAAACAGCATGCGGCCGCGACGGCGGCGCTAAAAGCCGACCAGACCGCCTATTCCGAGCGTGCCTCCGCGCTCGAGGCCGAGCGGGCCCGCAACAAAATCGAAACCGACCGGCTCGCCGCCGAGGGCGGGACGCTCAAGACCGCTAAATTGGAAGTCGCCAACGCGCAAAAAGCCCTGGACCAGCGTGCCATCGGTCTGAAATCCATGGAGGACCGTGCCAACCAACGCGACTCCGCCCAAGTCTCCGCGCTAAAAGCGATCGACGACACCAAGTCCAAATTCGAGGTTCGCGAGCAACAACTCACCAAGCGTTCGAGCGATCTGGGCGCGTTGGAGAAAAAGATTAACGATCAGATCGAGGCCGCCAAGGGCGCCGAGGCCAAGTTGGGGGAAACGCGCAAGGCCCACGACGCCGAGCAAAACCGCCTCGTCAAAGAGGCGCAGCGCCTCTCCGCCGAGGCCGCCGCGCTGGACAAGTTCAAGAGCGAGGCCGCCGCCAACGTCGAGGCTTACAAAAAGCGCGCCGCCGAGCTCGCCAAGGCCGAGCTTGGCTTGGCCGACCGCGAATCCGCCTTGGGCGAGACCCGCAAAAAGCTCGATGCCGAAGCGCTTCAGTTGCGCAACCGCGACGCCGAGCTGGGCAAACGCGACAAGGCGCTTGCGGATTCCGAGAAAAAGCTCGCCGGCCAAGTGGACGCCCTTTCCACCGCAGAGAAGACCTTGGTCGCCAAAACCACCGCCTCCACGGCCGAGGACAACCGGCTGAAGCAGGAAAAGGCTCGTCTCGCCGCCGAAGCGCAAAGCGTCACCATCGAGCGCCAAAAACTTAAGAACGACCAACTCGCCGCCGCCAAGGTCGAGGCCGCCCTCGCCGAGCGCGACAAGCAACTCGCCGCCGCGCAGTCCGCGCTCGCCGCCGCGCAGAAAAAACATACCGAGGCCGATGCCGCTTACGCCGCTCAGGTCAGGGTGAAGGATGCCAAGCTCTCCGAGCGCGAGGCCGGGGCCGCCAAACTCGATCAACGCGCCGCGAGCCTCGGTTCCGCCGAGGCGGAAATCGCCGTCGTTCGCACCCGCATCGATTCCGACCGCAAGCAATTGAAAGCGGATCTCGATGCGCTGTCCGCCGAGAAGATGACCTTGGCCAACGCCAAAGCCGAGCACGCCTCGTCCGCCCAGGCCCTCGCGGTCCGCGAAAAAACCCTCGCCAATCGCGAAGGCGAACTCTCCACCCGCGCCGCCTCCCTCGCGGCGATCGAGCAGAAAAACACGTTGGTTGGCAGCCAGCTCGACGCTCGGGTCAAAGTGCTCGACGAGCGCGATCATCGTCTCGATGCGCGAGTCGCCTCCGTGGGCGAGACCGAAAAACAACTCGCCGCCGAGCGCAAGTCCCACGCCGCCGAGCGTGCGCGCATCGAGGCGGAGTCGGCCGGCGTCGAGGAAGCCTCGATCGAAATGCTGGCCCGCGAAAAGAAAATCAAACAATCCACCGGCCAATTGTCTGTCCTCCAAGCGGAGATCGACGCCGGTCTCGCCGAGGTCGAAACCGAACGTTCCCTACTCGCCAAGGAGCGCGCCGTGTTCGAGAAACAGCGCGCGGAACACCTCGTGGACCGCGAGGCTCTGGACGCCGAAATGGCTTCACTCTCCGCGCGCGAAAAACTCTACGAAGAGCGCCGCAAAAAACTCCTCGAATCGCTTTAATCCTGCCTTGGCCAGGCGTTTCTGAGTCTCCCGCATCATCACTTACCCCCCTAGTTTCAACCCCGCATCTAACATGGCAACTCCCTCCGCCCCCACCCTCGTTTACGCCGAACTTGCCCCGCACTCGATCCACATCGCCGTCCTGGCCGGTCGCAAGATTGTCGCGGTCCGTGCCTTTGCCCTGGATGCCAAGGCGGATATCGCCGCCTTTGTCGTCGAGCAACAGATCACCGGTGTCACGCGGGCGACCTTGGTTGGATCCCGCAATTTTATTCATCGTTCCGCCGAGGCCGAGTCGGGTGCGATTCGCCAGCCGGCCGCCTTGCAGGGCCACGCCGCCCGCCTCCCCCACGGCTTTGAGTCGACTCCGGTTTGCGTCGTGGTCGATGCCGCCACGGGCGCAGCGCCGGATGCGGCTCGCGTCACCCCGTGGGTTTTAAGCGCGGTCGATGGCGCCTCGTTTGCCGCCGCCCGCGCCACCCTTGATTCACTCGGCCTCGCTGCCGCCGATTTGACTCTTGCCGCCCCCGCCCATCTTGGCGTGGTGGCCGGGTCGCTCGCCGCCGGCGAGACCGCTCTCGTGCTGCTGCCGGGCGATGACGACGCCCAGCTCGCCTGGGTGACCACCGAGGGCGTGCAGGCCGTGGCCACCGCCCCGGTGGGTTACGTGAAAATCTATGAGGCTGTGCAGCAGGGCCTTGGCCTCAAGTTCAAGGCGGCCGCCGGGAAACTGCTGTATAACGAAGGGTATGACTTCGCGGACGCCGCGCCCAAGATCGCCGAGCCCCTCGCCGCCGCACTTAAGCCCGTGCTGGCCGGTCGGGGCGCGACGCACCTTCACTTCGTCGGACTCACCGCTTCGCAGGCGTGGTTGTTGGACGCCCTTTGCAAGGCCTTGAACGTGCGTGCCTGGGCTCCCGGCGCCGCGTTGAACGCGCGACTCGGTTTGGACGCCGGATCGCTCGCGGTGTCATCGGCCTCGGCGGGCCTCTTTAAACTCGCGAGCGCGGGTGCGACCGATGCGGCTTGGATGCAATCCACTTTGGAGACGTTGGCTGCGCGTGCGCGCACCACCGCCGCGCCTTTCCCGTTCGCCCAAAATGGCGCGGCTGGCGGCGCTTCCTCCGGGAAGACCACCTTGAAGATGCCGGCAAAGTCGGATGTCCCCCAGACTGGCGGCAAACCAGCGAACTCCCCCGTGGTCTCGGTGGGGGTGGCCGAGAACGCGCCTCGCACGGAAGTCGCCCCTGCCCACAAGGGGAAAAAAGGTCCGGCCCTCATCGGCGCCGGCTTGACGGTGGTCGCGTTGGTGGTGGGTGTCGCCTGGCATTTCCGTTCGCCGAAAGACTCGTCGGACAGGCGTGATACCACCCCGCCTCCAGCCGCCACTCCCGCGCTGGAGCCAGCCAAGCCCACCCCGCCGGTCGTGGCCAAGCCCGAGGCCACGCCTGCGCCCGCGCCCACCCCCAAGCCGGCGGTTGTCACGCCGCCCCCGGCGGTCGTTTCCACGGCCCCGGCGGTCGCGACCGGCCCGAGCGCCGACCTGGCGGCGTCGGAAGCGCGCAAGTTTAGCAATGACCGCTATCGCTTCGAAGTGACGGAAAAGGGGTTTATCCAGGGTCTCTCCACCGCTCGTGACGAGGTGTTGATCGAATCCGCCGGCGGCATCAGCTTGCAAGGCAGCTACGTCGCCACGGATGGGCGCAAAAAGTTTTTCAACGTGGGCGGCGTCGATGACCTTGGCTATCAAGCCACGGTGAAGAAGTCGGTCACGGGCGGAGTCACCCAGTTCGACGTCAAAGTCACCCATCCGCGTTTTGAGCTGGAGCAGACCTTTGTCTGCCAGCCGAACTCGGTGAAAGTGTCGTCGAAGTTCAGCCCCATCAACATGCGCGACCCGCGCGGCGTGATCGCGGCGGTGCATTCGGTGCGGCTTTCGCCGACTGCCCTGAATCCATCGCTGCGCATGAAGGCGGCCGATGATGCTTTTGCCTTTTCGATGAAGGCGGGCGCGCTGAACGTTTCTTTCGATTCCGGCGTTTGGGCCCGCGATGGCGCGGACGGAAAACAAAACATCACCGCCACTGAAAATGCCGTGGCGTTCCACTTCACCGATTCCACCGAGGCGGCGCGCAATCAGCTCAACTACGTGATCACCCTTCCTTGATCGACCTGATCCGGCATGTGCCGGCGATCAGGTTTTGAAACGCGCCCCGGACTGGTTCCGGGGCGCGTTTTTTTTGTGCCCGAGGCCCGTGGTGGGTCGCCGCGGCGCTTGCGCGCAGGCGGTGTCCGGCCTTGGCTGGCGGTCATGGCCGCTATCGCCCCGATCACTTTCTACAATCGTCGTACCGGCCGGATCGAGACCGAGCGGATTTATGGCGAGGGGTGGCTGCGATTTATCTACGGCGGCAATCCGTTGGGGCGCTGGAGCCTAGGAGCGGTGGTGCGCCGCGCGTGGTTTTCCGCCTGGTATGGGTGGCGCATGAATCGACGGGTGAGCGCCAATCTGGTGCTGCCGTTTATAGTCGAATACGATCTCGACGCCGATGAGTTCGCCAAACCCGCCACCGCATATCGCACGTTCAACGAGTTTTTCTACCGACGGCTGAAACCGGGGGCGAGGCCGGTCGCTCCCGGCGAGGATGTGGCGGTGTTCCCGGCCGACGGGCGGCACCTGGCGTATGCGAATGTGGATGCGGCGGAGGGCTTTTACGTGAAGGGAAAAAAATTCACGCTGGAGGCGCTGTTTGGTTCGGCGGAGCTGGCGGCGGAGTTTGCCGGCGGGAGCATGCTGATCTCGCGCTTGTGCCCGGTGGATTATCATCGCTTCCATTTCCCGGTCTCCGGAATGCCCGGCGACGCGCGCTCGATCCCGGGCTGGCTTTACTCGGTGAGTCCCTTGGCCCTGCGCATCCGCCCCGCCTACCTGACCGAGAACAAACGCATGGTGACGCTGGTCGAGAGTCCGCGGTTCGGGCGTGTGGCGGTGCTGGAGGTCGGCGCCACGATGGTCGGCGCGATCTTGCAGGACTATCTGCCGGACCGGGCGGTGGATAAGGGCGACTCGAAGGGTATGTTCGCCTTTGGCGGGTCCTGTGTGATCACCCTGTTCCAGCGGGGCCGGATCCTGTTCGACGCGGATCTGACGGCGCACGCGGCCGAGCACCGCGAGGTCTATGCGCGCATGGGAGAGCGGCTCGGAGTGGCGCCCGCGCGGTAGTGCGCGGATCGACGGTCAGGCGAGCAAGGCGCGGATCGCTTGTTCGGCGCGGGTAAAGGCGGTTTCCAGCTCGGCCAGCTCGGGATCGAGGGAGGACAACGAGTCCGTCTTGGCGCGGTGCTCGATTGTTTCCGCGATGGATTTTACCTCGATCGCGCCGACGTTGGCCGAACTGCCCTTGATGGTGTGGGCGCTGCGAATGTAGACGGCTTTATCACCGGTCTCCCGCGCTTTTTTCAGGTCCAGGATGCGCAGGGGGACGTCTTCCAGATAGATGCCGAGAATCTCGCGGAGAAAGGCGTCGTCCCCCTCGTCGCCAAGGGCGCGAAGGTTTTCGATCGCTTCGAAATCAAGAACGGGGGCGGAAGGGGAAGACATGCGAGGCGAGGGGGTATGAGGAGCGGAGTGCACCGCCGGCAATCGTGAAGAAGGAGGTGAAGCGGGAGCGGCGAATGGGGGAATGCCCGGGTGCGCGCGGAAGAGGGCGGGTTTTAGCCCAGAGGATGGCGTGGGAACGGATTAGCAGCTCCGAGGCGCTGGGTTGCGTCATCGGGCTGAGTCAGGGAAGAGGGGGCCATGGGAAGGACAAATTGGAATGTGGAGCCGGCCCCGGGCACGCTGGTCGCATGGATTTCACCGCCGAGGAGGCGGGCTAGTTTTTGGCTGATGGCCAAGCCGAGGCCGGTGCCGCCGTGACGGCGGGTCGGGGAGGAGTCGCCTTGGCTGAAAAGCTGAAAGAGCTCGTGCATGCGTTCCGGCGGGATGCCCACGCCCGTGTCGCGCACGTTAAAACGTACTTGCCCGATTCCCTGCCGGCGGATTCCCAGCGAAATGGAGCCGGACTCGGTGAATTTCAGGGCGTTGTCCAAAAGGTTGAGCAGGATTTGGCGCAATCGCGTGGGGTCGCCCAAAACAAAGGCGGGCAAGGCCGGATCCAGTTGGTAGGACAGCGCGATGTCACGGGCCTTGGCTTTAGGCTCGAGTTGGGTGACGAGACCGGCCGCGAGATCCCGCAGCGAGAGGGGAAAGCGCTCCACTTCCATGCCGCCTGATTCGACCGTGACGAAATCGAGGATGCCTTTGAACAGAACCAACAGGGCCTCTCCGCTGCGCTGGATGACGTCGAGGCTTTCCTGTTGCTCGGCATTCAACGGGCCCAGTGCGAGCACCTCGGCCATGCCCAGGATGCCGTTGAGCGGGGTGCGAATCTCGTGGCTCATGTTGGCCAGAAAATGCGATTTGGCGCGATTGGCGGCTTGGGCGGCATCGCGTGCAAGGGCCAGTTGGGCGTTGCTGGCTTGCACGGATGCCTCGGCCAGCTTGCGACCGGTGATATCGCGCCGGACTGACACCCAATGAGTGACTTGGCCCAGGTGATCCCGTAGCGGCGAGATGACCCAATCCACGTCGAAGGGCGTGCCGTCTTTGCGGTAGTTGACCAGTTCGGCCCGGAAGGTGCGCGCCTGCTGAACGGCGGCTCGCGCGCGGGTGATTTGCTCCGGTTCGGCGCACGGACCGAGGAGAAACATCGGATTGCGGCCGATCACTTCCTCGGGCGCGTAGCCGGTGATACGGCTGAAGGCCGGATTGACGTAGAGGATTTTCGCCTGGGCCATGTCGTCCTCGGCATTGATCACGGAGATGGCCTCGTCGATGTGGTTTACCGCCTGATCGAGCATGCGCATCTGGGCCTCGAGTTGGCGGCGGCGGGTGATGTCGGCGTTGAATCCCAACACGCGCCGGATCGAGCCTCTCGCGGGATCGAGCAGGGCCACCCCGCGCGACTCGATCCACACCCAATGGCCGGCGCGGTGGCGCAGGCGAAATTCATGCACGTAGGGCCGCACCGCCTCGTTGTTCGCGGGCGACTCGGACGGGGCATAACGCAGGGCGATGGACGCGTCGTCCGGGTGGAGCAGATTGATGAAGGTGAGGTGGCTGTCGGGCAACTCGTCGGGTTCGTAGCCGAGCATGCGCTTCCAGCGGGGCGCGTAGTGAATGGCGCCGGTCTCGTAGTTGTGGTCGAAAAAGCCGTCGGCCGAGGTTGATAACAGCAGACCGAAACGCTCCTCGCTGGATCGCAGCAACTCCGGCAGATCGGGGTCTGCGTGGCGGGTGAGCTCCTCCTCGATCAACGCCGCGAGATCGCGCAGGGATTCCAGGTTCTCAGTGGTGAATTTTCGCGGCTCGGTATCCGCCACGCACAGGGTGCCCACCGGCTGGCCATTCAGCGCCCGAAGCGGTACGCCGGCGTAAAAACGCAGGTGAGGCGCTCCGACGACCTGCGGGTTGTCCGCGAAACGCTCGTCCAGACGCAGGTTGGGGACGACTAAGGCGGCACGGCTTGCAACCGCATGATCACAAATGGATAACGAGCGATCACAGGACGAAAATTCTACGCCTGCCCGGGCTTTGCACCAAACCCGATTTTCGTCGATCAACGTGATCAATGCGATCGGCATGGAGAAGTGTTTCTGCGTCAAACGCACGATTCGTTCGTAACGAGAATCGGGCGGCGTATCGAGTAACCGGAGTTCCCGTAGCGCCGCCAGACGAGCAGGTTCATCATGGGGAAGCGGCGCGCAAATCACGGTTTATGAGTGTCCCGAACCATGATTCTAGCAAACGGACTTGTTACGGTTAGCAAAATTACCCAGCTATAAAAAACAACGCATCAAAGAATCAAGATATGTTGATATTTGCTTGCGGGCGGGTCGCGCCGGAGCACTGTCCAACTGCTTCAAACTCCCATGGCAAACACATTTGTTTTCTCGTCCGAGTCCGTTGGCGAAGGCCATCCCGACAAGGTCGCCGACCTTATCTCCGACAGCATCCTCGATGCGTGTCTCACGTACGACAAGACGGCCCGCGTCGCGTGCGAGACCTTTGTAAAGTCAAACATCGTCGTGGTCGGCGGCGAGATCACGTTGCCCTCTTTGCAGGACAAAAAGACCGGCAAAACCAAACCCATCGACGAGGCGTTTAATGTCGAAAAAGTGATCCGCGACGCCATCCGCCACATCGGCTATGTGAACGCCGACGACGTTTTCCACGCCGACTCCGTTTTTATCAACAACTACCTCACCGCCCAGTCCGCCGACATCGCGCAGGGCGTTGACGCCAAGAGGGCCGACGGCAAGAAGACCGCCGAGCAGGGCGCGGGCGACCAAGGTCTGATGTTCGGGTTTGCGGCCGACGAGACCGATGAGCTGATGCCGGCCCCGATCATCTTTGCCCATCGCCTCGGTCGCGAGCTGACCGCCATACGCAAAAGCGGCAAGGTGAAGTGGCTCCGTCCGGACGCCAAGTCCCAGGTCTCGGTTCGTTACGTGGATGGCGTCGCGACCGAGATCGTCAACGTCGTGATCTCGACCCAGCACACGCCCGACGTCGCGCACGCCGAGATCGAGAAATTCCTCATCGAAAAGATCATCAAGAAGGTGCTTCCGGCCAAGCTGCTCAACGAGAAGTCCGAGTATCTCATCAACCCGACCGGCAAGTTCGTGATCGGCGGCCCGCAGGGCGACTCCGGCCTGACCGGACGCAAGATCATCGTGGACTCCTACGGTGGTTGGGGCCGCCACGGCGGCGGAGCTTTCTCCGGCAAGGATCCGTCCAAGGTCGACCGGTCCGCCGCCTACATGGGCCGCTGGGTCGCGAAAAACATCGTCGCCGCCAAGCTCGCCAAGCAGTGCGAGGTGCAGTTCGCCTACGCCATCGGCCACCCGAATCCCGTCAGCGTCTATGTGAACACCTTCGGCACCGGCGCCGTGGCCGACGAATTGATCACCGAGGCCATCCAGGTGGTGTTCTCCTTCAAGCCCGCCGAAATCGTGAAGCAGCTCGATCTGCTCCGTCCGATCTACCGCGAGACGTCCAACTACGGCCACTTCGGCAAGGCCGGCCTTTCCTGGGAGCAGACCACCAAGGTCGCCGCCCTCCAGGCCGCGGTTAAAAAACTGGCCAGGTAAACCCCGGCCAAAATCTCCGGCCAGACGGCGCCCCGCCGCGGTCACCCCACAACCGGAACCGCGACGGTTCTGTATCCACCTTTTCCCTACAAAACACCTGACGACAGTACATTGATCAAAACCACATGAGCACCGCCGCCCTTCCTCCTCCCGCCGCCGCCGGCAAAGATTTTCACGTCGCCGACATCGGCCTCGCCGCCTGGGGCCGCAAGGAGATCTCCATCGCCGAGCACGAGATGCCCGGCCTGATCGCCATCCGCAAAAAGTTCGGGCCTTCCCGGCCCCTCGCCGGGGTCCGCGTCACCGGTTCACTGCACATGACCATTCAGACGGCCGTGCTGATCGAGACGCTGACGGCGCTCGGCGCGACCGTGCGCTGGGCCTCGTGCAACATCTTCTCGACCCAGGATCACGCCGCCGCCGCCATCGCGGCCTCCGGCGTGCCGGTCTTCGCCTGGAAGGGCGAGACGCTCGAGCAGTATTGGGATCTCACCTGGAAGGCCGTGGTCGGCCCCGACGGCCTCGGGCCGGAGCTGGTGGTGGACGACGGCGGCGACGTGACGCTGCTTCTCCACAAGGGCTCCGAGCTCGAGAACGGTAGCGACTGGATCAATACTGACTCCGGCTCGGAGGAAGAACAGATCATCAAGAACCTGATCAAGAGGATCCATGCCGAGGATCCGCTCATCTTCTCCCGCCTGGTCAAGGCCTGGCGCGGCGTCTCCGAGGAGACCACCACCGGCGTGCATCGCCTCTACAAGCTCCAGGAGCAGGGCAAGCTCCTCATCCCTTCCTTCAACGTCAACGACACGGCGACGAAGTCGAAGTTTGACAACC
>JBBRHC010000028.1:0-20969 GCA_038223295.1 Opitutales bacterium | reverse complement strand
GATGGCGCAAGAAGTTGGATCAGATGGTCGTTCGTGAATCCCGAGGTGCACTGAATAGTGCATTGAGCGGGTGAACAAACGAGCAGATGACCAGCAGATTGCGCCAGATCGCGGCGATCCACTTCGGATTTCGGGTTTAAGTTTCGCGCCGAACGTGTAGCTGCTCGACGGGTTGCCCCAACGCTCGGTGAGGAACGTACGCATGACCGCGAAGACTTCGGGGTGCGGCGGGGCGGTGGCGTTGTGGTCGAGGTAGATCACCAGCGCCAAGTCAGGCAGGCCCCGCGCCCGGTCAAATTCATCAAATCGCAAACCTCGGGCCAACAGGCCGGAAGGGTCCTCGCGGCAGGGCCCGGGCCCCCGCGCGAGGATATGCGGAAACGAAACCTAGAGGGCCTCGGCGGTGGTGAGGGCGGTGACGGCGGACTCCCACTTGGCGGTGGCGTTGCTCACCTGCTCGCTGATGGTGGCGAGCTCGATGTTGAGGCGGTGGAAACGGCTCTTGTCGGCGTAGGAGGCGGGGTCCTCGAGCGCGGCGGTGATGTCGTTTTGCTTCGATTCGAGCTCGGAGACGACCTTCTCCAACTGGCCGACTTCCTCGCGCATGCGGCGGAGTTCGTTGGGGGCGAGTTTTTTGGGGCCGGAGGCGGGGCTGGCGGATGAGGACGCGGCGGAGGATTTGGCGGGCTTGGCGTCGTCTTTCGGTCGGCCGTCGGTGAAGCCGGCGGTCAAGGCGGCGCGGGCGTTCGTGGCCTTGGATTTATCGAGGTAGTAGTCGTAGTTGCCGGCGTAGGCGGTGAGGCGGCCGCTGTGGACGTGGAGCACGGTCTCGGCGAGCGAGCGGATGAAGTGCACGTCGTGGGAGATGAAAATCAGGGTGCCGCTGTAGCCTTTGAGCGCGTTGACCATGGCGTCGATGGAGCCGATGTCCAAGTGCGTCGTGGGCTCGTCCATGAGGAGCAGATTTGGCGGGTCGACCAGGAGGCGGGCCAGGTTGAGGCGGGATTTTTCGCCGCCGGAGAGCACGCCGACTTTTTTGTGCACGTCGTCCTTGCGGAAGAGGAAACTGCCGAGGATGGCGCGGGCCTGTTGCTCGGTGAGCTGGTTCTCGTTGGTGCGCAGCTCCATCATCATCTCGAAGACGGTGGCGTCTTCGCGCAGGGTGTCGGTGCGCTGCTGGGCGAAGTAGCCGGCGGTGACGTTGCTGCCGAGCTCGCGGAGGCCGCCCTGGATGGAGAGGTTGCCGGCGAGGATTTTTAACAGGGTCGATTTGCCCGAGCCGTTGGGGCCGACGAGGACGATGCGCTGGCCGCGCTCGGCGGTGAAGTTGAGGTCGGTGTAGATGACTTTTTCGCCGTAGGCTTGGCGGACTTTTTTCAGCTCGATGACCTTCAGGCCGGAGCGGATGGGCTGGGGGAACTTGAAGTTGATGCGCTTCAGCTCCTCGGTGGGCTCCTCGACGGCGGCGTCCTTGAGGCGCTCGATTTGTTTCTCCTTCGACTTGGCGCGGGAGGCCATGGAGGCCTTGGCGCCGAAGCGATCCACGAAGACCTGGAGGTGGGCGATCTCGCGCTGCTGGTTCTTGAACTGGGAGGCCTGCTGCTCTTTGCGGGCCTCCTTCTCGGTCAGGAAACTATCGTAGTTGCCATGGTAGTAGTGGAGTGTGCCGGCGCGCAGCTCGAGCATGCCGGTGCAGAGGGCGTTGAGGAAGGCGCGATCGTGGGAGATGACCACGAGGCCGCCGGGATAGCGCATGAGGTATTCCTGGAACCAGAGGAGGGCCTCGAGATCGAGATGGTTGGTCGGCTCGTCGAGCAGGAGGAGGGCGGGCTCGGCGACGAGCAGGCGAGCGAGGTGGGCGCGCATGACCCAGCCGCCGGAGAAGGTCTTGGCGAGTTTGTCGGCGTCGCCCTCCTTGAAGCCGAGGCCGGCGAGGATGATGCGGGCGCGCGGCTCGAGGGTGTAGTCGATGTCGTAGTTGTCCTCGGTGGGCTCGAGGGCCTTGCCGGAGGTGGCGATGGTGAGGATGGACTCCTGGCCGACGGGGGCGGACTCCTGGGGCAGGTAGCCGAAGTCGGCGCCGCGCTCCCAGTCGATGGTGCCGGTGTCGGGCCGCTCCTCGCCGAGGATGAGGCCGAAAAGCGTGGATTTGCCCGCGCCGTTGGGGCCGACCAGGCCCAGGCGATCGGTGCGCGCGACGAAGAGGGACACGTCGGAAAACAGTTCGCGGGTGCCGTAGGACTTGGAGACGTCAGATATCGTCAGCATGATGAATCGGCCAGCAAGGGGCACGCCGACGGGGGCCGTCAACCCTCGCGGACAAACACGCGGACAAAGCGGGCACGCCGATGGCGCCCGTGCGGCGTGGGCGCAGGGACGGAATTTTGGTGGCCTCGCCCCGGCGCGCCGCACTCACTCGCGTTTTCAGGCAAAACCTCCGCCCTTCGTCCCGACCCCGCACCACCATGGCCCACAAAGTCAAAGCCGCCAAACGGCAAACCCTGCTCACCGAAAACATCAACGCCAAGATCGCCGCGAAAAAAGGCCCGGTCTCGCAGTTTCTCGCCCACCTCTACCGCCACTTCAACGCCGCCGCCCTCATCGATTCCGCCAAGGGCTACGAGACCCACTTGAAAGCCGGCGGCAAGATGCTCGTCACCCTCGCCGGCGCCATGTCCACCGCCGAGCTCGGCCTCTCCCTCGCCGAGATGATCCGCCAGGACAAGGTACACGCCATCGTCTGCACCGGCGCCAACCTGGAGGAGGATATTTTCAACCTCGTCGCCCACGATTACTACGAGCGCGTGCCGCACTACCGCGATCTCACCGCCGCCGACGAGCAGTCGCTGCTCGACCGCCACATGAACCGCGTGACGGACACCTGCATCCCCGAGGGCGAGGCCATGCGCCGCATCGAGGCCTCCGTCGCCGAGGAGTGGATCGCCGCCGACCAGGCGGGCACGCCCTTTTTCCCGCACGAGTTTATGTACAAGGTCATCCGCTCCGGTAAGCTCAAAAAGAGCTACATGATCGACCCGAAGAACTCCTGGATGCTCGCCGCCGCCGAGATGAATCTCCCCATCATCGTCCCCGGCTGGGAAGACTCTACCCTGGGCAACATGTACGCCGGTCGCGTCATCACCGGCGAGATCAAGAACGTCCACACCGTGCGCACCGGCATCGAATACATGACCTGGCTAGCCGACTGGTACACGAAGAGCGCCAAGCTGCTCAAAAACGGCGAAGGCTCCATCGGCTTTTTCCAAATCGGCGGCGGCATCGCGGGCGATTTTCCCATCTGCGTCGTCCCCATGCTGCACCAGGACCTCGACCGCCCCGAGGTGCCGCTCTGGGGCTACTTCTCCCAGATCAGCGACTCCACCACCAGCTACGGCAGCTACTCCGGCGCGGTGCCGAACGAGAAAATCACCTGGGGCAAACTCGGCCAAAAAACCCCCAAGTACATCGTCGAGAGCGACGCCACCATCGTGGCCCCGCTCATCTTCGCCTGGGTGCTGGGGCAGTAATTCCAATTCGCTTTCGAAGTGACTCTAATTGGCCGAGGACGGCCAACCCTACATCGGATGCTTTGTGTGGCGTTGGCCGTCCCTGGCCAATCTTTGATGATAGTCTCATTTTGATCGCGAATTAGAATAACGCCTTCCGTGGCCGCGCTATTCGTCAAACCGGTGCCTTGCACTCCGCCCGCGGGCTCGGGCGAGCCACGAATGTCAACGGGCGCGCGGGAAAAACGCCGCGCCTCGTTTGCGGGCTTGTCGTCGGCCTGACGGGGACATGACTGAGGGCATGTTACGCTCTCCTTCGCGCGCCGGCCGGCCGGGCCGTTCGCATCGCACCCCGACCACGGTGCCCTCCCGCCTCGGGCCCCGCCGGGCTTCGCCGCTTTTCGGCCTAGCCTTCGCTCTGGCCGCGGTGGCGGCCTGGGCGGGTCTGGCGTCGGCGTTCTCGCCCGCCGCCCGCGCCGACGTGCCGCTGGCGATCCGGCCCGATGATTTCCGCGCGGTGGTGAATCGCGCCAAGGAGACCGTGTTCCCCGCCGTGGTCTACCTGCGCTGTGTGGTGGAGAATTTTGAACAAGGCCGCCGCCTGCGCGGCACCGCCTCCGGAAGCGGCGTCGTGGTGAGCGCCGACGGCGATATCCTGACCAACTGGCACGTGGTGGATCGCGCCCTCGAGGTGCGTTGCCTGTTGAACGACGGGCGCGCGTTCACCGCCGATGTCATCGGCGTGGATAAGGACACCGACCTCGCGCTCGTGCGCCTGCGGCTGCCGCCCGGCGAGTCCGTGCCCTTCGCCGTGCTCGGCGACTCCGCGCGGCTGCGCGAGGGCGACTTCGTGATGGCGCTGGGCGCGCCCTGGGGCCTCAACCGATCGGTGTCGTTTGGCATTGTCGCCTGCGCGCGGCGTTACCTGCCGGAGAGCAGCGAATACAGCTCCTGGATTCAAACCGACGCCTCGATCAGTCCGGGCAATTCCGGCGGCCCGCTGGTCGACACCGAGGGCCGGGTGATCGGCATCAACGCGCGAGGCTCGATGGAGGGCGGCGACATGGGCTTCGCCATCCCGTCCGAGACCGTGGCGCTGGTGCTGCCTCGGCTGCGCGACGGGGGCGACGCCGGCTGGGCCTGGACCGGGTTGCAGATGCAGCCGCTGCGGGATTTTCAGCGCAACATCACCTTCGAGGGCGACACCGGCGTGATCATCGCCGGGGCCGATGAAAACAGCCCGGCGCGCGAGGCGGGCCTTCAGGCTCAGGATCGTCTCTTGCGCATAGACGACCACGCCGTGACGGCGCTCATGGAGGAGGATCTGCCCGACGTGCGCCGCCGGCTCGCGCTGCTGCTCATCGGCCAGCCGGTCACCCTCACGGTGCGTCGCGCCGGCCAAGACCTGGAAATCGTCCTGCGCCCCCGCGCCAAGGGTCGCGTGCTGGGCGAGGAGCTGGCCTGCCCGCGCTGGGATTTCACGGTCAAGGCCATCAACCAATTCGAGGTGCCCGACCTGCATTTCCAACGCCCCGATGGTGTGTATATCTTCGGCGTGCTCTCCCCCGGCAACGCCGCCGGCAGCGGTTTGTCGTCCCGCGACATTTTGCTGCGTATAAACGGACTCGAGGTGCGCACGGTCGACGAGGTGCGCCGCCTGCACGCCCAGTCCGTGGCCGCGCTGGCTGAGGGCGGGTCGCGCCGCCTCGTGCTGTCCGTGCTGCGCAACGGCCGCTCCGTCCAGATCGTGATCGACTTTACGCGGGATTATTCCGGCGGCTGATGTTCGCCCCGCGCCGTTACTTCCCCTCGTTTTTTCTCATGAAACCATTGCTGTTTTCCCTCTCGCCCGTCGCCTGCGTCGGCGGGCTTTTGCCCAGGCGGATATCAAACCGCGGGCTTGCGTCGGCGGTCGTCGGCGCGCTCTGGCTGGTCGTGGGCTGGACGCCGGCGCGCGGCGCGGCGCTGGCCGAGGGCGAGATTCCCGCCCCGGTGCTCGCCGCGCTCGTGCAGGTGGAGGCCTTCGTCCAGATGGCCGAGGGCGAGGAGCCCGCCGCCGCCGGCTGGTCGCAGCGTTGCCCGAAATGCGGCGAATACCATGTCAACGGCCTCGACGACGCGCTGGCCGACGAGCGCCCCGCCGCCGTCGGCGGCTACCTGGTCGCGCCGGATCGCGTGCTCGCGCCCGATCCCATGATCCACCCGCGCTTCGTGCGGGAGTGGCGGGTGCGTCTGGGCGCGGAGTCGGTGACGGCGCGGCCGGTGGCGTGGGCCGCCGATCGCAAAGCCGTGTTGTTCGCGCTGGAGCGACCGCTCGCCGCCGGCCGGCCGCTGGTTTTCTCGCCGCAGGCCTCCGGACCGTATTCGGTGCTCACCTACAGTTTGGAGGGCGACGGCTGGGGCGCGCTGGTGCAGCCGCTGGGCGGCTCCTGGCTGACCCGCCCCGATGGGCGACGGTTTCAGACGGTTCCGGGCGATTCCATCGTGCTGGCCGCCGATGGCTCGCCCGTCGCTCCGCTGAGCAGCGAAATCCTGCCCTTGGGCGAGGCGTGGAAAGCGCCCTTCGCCTCGTGGCCGTGGCTCGACGAGGCCGCCTACCGCGACCGCCTCGCGGCGGTGGAGAGCGCCGCCAGCGACGTGATTCTGCACGCGACGCTCCAGCTCCGCCCCGTCCCGGTCCAGCCCGGCGAGGACCCCTCGTCCGATTCCGATGAGGACGCCAACGCCACCACCCTCCACGCCTCCGCGCTGGTGCTCGGGCCGGGCCGCGTGTTGGTGTTGAGAGGGCTCGCCCCCGCCGTCACCGCCCGCCTCGAAAGCGTGACGCTGACGCGCGGCGACGGCACCGTGATGCCCGCGCGTTTCGTCGCCAGCGTGGTCGAGTTTGGCGCCTTGGTCGTGGAGCCGGAGCAGCCCCTGCCCGCGACCGTGAGGCTGGCCGCCACGCCGTGGCGCGAGCAGCGAGACCGCCTGCTTTTCGCGGCCGAGATTCGCGTGAAAGGGGAGGAGCGGCGCGCCCACTACCGCCACCTGCGCAGCGCCGCGACCGGCGTGGGGCTGAAGGGGCGCGACGTGCCCGAATTCGCCGGCGCCACCGAGGGGCTTTTTGTTTTCGACCAGGAGGGCCGGCTGGTGGGCGCGCCTCTGGCCAAGCGCGCCGATCCCGGCGCGGAGCGCTGGGCCTCCGCGCCCGATCCGTTCACCGTGCAGGCGGATGAACTCCGCGTTTTCGCCGACGAACCGGCCGCCTGGGCCGATGCGCGCAACGTCCCGCGCTCCGCCGCCGACGAGCGCAGCCTGGGCTGGCTTGGCGTCGAGTTGCAGCCGCTCGACCGCGATCTGGCGCAGGCCCACGGCGTCTCCGCGCAGACCGAGGAGGGCCAGAGCGGGGCGCTAGTCACCTATGTTTACCCGGACTCGCCGGCCGGCCGCGTCGGCCTGGTGGCGGGCGACGTGCTGCTGCGCATCCTGCCCGCCGGCACCCAGCGCGCCGTGCCCGTGCGCGTGGAGGCCTTCGCTTTTTCCGACCAACCCTTCCCATGGGATCGCTACGATCAGATTCCCGACGCCTATTTTGATCGCATCCCGCGCCCCTGGGCGCCGGCGGAAAACGCCCTCGGCGCGCTGCTCAAGGAGTTCGGCTTCGATTCCGCCTACCGCCTCGACTACGCGCGCGGCGGCAAACTCTCCACCCTGGACCTGACCGTGGAGCGCGGTCCCGACCACTACGGCTCCGCTCCGGAGGCCGTCGCCACCGCCTACGGTCTGCGGCTGCGCGAGCTCACCTTTGAAACCCGCCGCTTTTATCAAATCCCCGCCGGGCAGCCTGGCCTGCTCGTCGCTCGCATCGAGGCCGGCGGCCCCGGCGCCGTGGCCGGCCTCAAGCCCTACGAGGTGGTGACCGCCGTCAATGACCAGCCCGTGTCCACGGTGGCGGAGTTCGAGAGCGCCGTCGCCGTCGCGCAGCCGCTGCGCCTGGGCGTGCGCCGCATGCACCAGACCCGCCTGGTCACCGTGATTCCCACCGCCGCCCCCGGCGCGCCCTGAGTGGTCGCACCAGGCGTCCCCGCGCATGAAAACCATCCTGCTGCTCTTCGCGTCGAACGTCTTCATGACTCTCGCCTGGTATGGCCACCTCAAGTGGAAGTTTCTCGAGGGAAAGTCCCTCGCCCTCGTCATCCTCGTGTCCTGGGGCATCGCGTTTTTTGAATACTGCCTCATGGTCCCGGCCAACCGCATCGGCTACGCGCAGGGCTTCTCCGGCTACCAGCTCAAGATCATGCAGGAGGCGATCACGCTGACGGTTTTCATCGGCTTCGCGTGGCTCGTGCTCAAGGAGCGTCTCACCTGGAATTACGCCGTGAGCATGGGGCTGATCCTGCTCGCGGTGTGGTTCGCGGTGGCGTTTAAACCGGCCGCCCCGGCCCTTGGCTCGGGGGGCGGCGGCCACTGAGATTTTTTGCCACGCCGCGCTTGCCAGCCCGCTCGGCGGCGCTTCCCGTAGGCGCATTCCTTGCAGCCGGGCAATCGCCTGGCTTCCTGACCACAACACCCTCCGTCCGTCCTCCCCCGTCATGTCCAAAGCCGCCCCCGCCAAAGCCGCCGCGTCCGCCACCCCCGCCGTCGTCGGCCCCGATCGCAAAAACCTCGATCTCGCCCTTAGCTCCATCACCAAACAGTTCGGCGAAGGCTCGATCATGCGCCTCGGCGACAACCATAAGATGACGGTCGAGACCGTATCGACCGGATCGCTCGCCATCGATCTCTGTCTCGGCGGCGGCGGTCTGCCCCGCGGCCGCATCATCGAGATCTACGGCCCCGAGTCCTCGGGTAAAACCACCTTCTGTCTCAGCGTCATCGCCGAGGCCCAGCGCCGGGGCGGCCTCGCCGCCTTCATCGACGTCGAGCACGCCCTCGATCCGAAATACGCCCGCGTCGTCGGCGTGAAGCTCGACGACCTCCTCGTCTCCCAGCCCGACTCCGGCGAGGACGCGCTCAACATCACCGAGGCGCTCATCCGCTCCAACGCCATCGACGTCATCGTCATCGACTCCGTCGCCGCCCTCATCACCAAGGCCGAGCTCGATGGCCAGATGGGCGACATGACCATGGGCAGCCAGGCCCGCCTCATGTCCCAGGCCATGCGCCGCCTCACCGCCGTGGTCAGCAAGACCAAGTGCATCTGCATTTTCACGAACCAGATTCGCGAGAAGATCGGCGTCATGTTCGGCAATCCCGAGACCACCTCCGGCGGTCGCGCGCTGAAGTTTTTCTCCACCATTCGCATCGATATCCGCCGCAAGGACCAGCTCAAGACGCCCGACGGCAAGATCATCGGCAACCGCACCAAGATCAAGGTGGTCAAAAACAAGATCGCCCCGCCCTTCACCGAGTGCGAATTCGACATCATGTATGACGAGGGCATCAGCCGCGCCGGCTCGCTCCTCGACCTCGGTTTGGAGCATAAAATCCTGGAGAAAAAAGGGGCATGGATCGCCTACCAGGGCGAGCTCGTCGGCCAGGGCCGCGACGCCGCCAAACAGACCTTCAAGGACAAGCCGGAACTCGCCGCCAAGATCCAGGCCGCGATCCTGGAAAAAGTCACGGTCGCCGGCGGCACCGCCGTGACCGGAGCCGCCACCGAGGAAGACGAGGCCGAGTAGACCGCCCGCCGTTTTATCGCACGCCTTCGCTTCCGCGAAGGTCGGGTTCTTGTTTCCGCGATAGCCGCATCCCCTGGGATGCGGCTTTTTTGTTTTCGGGGCGGGTTCGGTTCATAAACCCTGCGCAGGGGGCCACCTGTATTCGTTTATCAGGTACATCCTGATCTGAGGTCAACACCCTGTAAATCTCCGCTGGCCGACCGTCTCGCGAGCTGCTTGATTTATTGCCATGCGCCTTCGTTTAAACGATCTGTCCGCCGCCCCCAGGCAGGTCGTGCGTCGGCGTTAGTCCGCCCTCCGTCCACACCTGCCACCATGCAAAAATGCTACCTGTTCTACATCCTCGGGGTTCTGCTCCTGACACTTCCTGTCGGGCTTTTTTTCCGCAAACAATTCAAAGTCGCGACGCTGCCCGAGTTGTTTGATCGCCCTCTGCTGCGCTTTGGATGGATGCATCCCCTGAACGTTCTCGATCTCGTTCGCGCCTACGCGGGCATGACCTTTTTGATCGCCGCGTTTGCTGACATCAGTCCAGCCGCGCCCGGCATGCTGATCAGCCGCGTGGTGCTGGCTATAGCCGCCTTGGTGGGCCTGGTCATGCAGCATGTGTTCAATTCGAACAAGGATAGTGAGATTCCCACTCCGATCGCCTACGTCATCGGCCTCACCTTTGCCCTCCTGCCGCTGAACGTCGCCCTCCTGGCCCTTCCGCTGGGCATCGCCTCGGCCATCGCGATGCAGAATCTTGCCTTCGGCCTCGTCCTGACCGCCGCCGCCACCGCCTTGATCGGCAAACTCCTTGGCCAGTCGCTCCCCGTCATCGGCACCGTCAGCCTGCTGCTTTTTCTTCCGGTGATGATCTCCCTTCTCTTCCACCGCCAACTGGGCCTCAGCGTGCGTCGCCTCCCGGTCGTCTACGCCTCTCCGCTCCGCTGAACCGTTTCGGGCCTCGGGTTCGCTTTGGTCGGCGTCGCGGATCGGGGGAATGCGATGGGCGGTGATTCCCGCTTCCGCTCCGCGCTTCACTCCGCCAACCTGCCGCCATGATCAAAGGCCAGAAAGTCGTCTGCATAAACGACACCTTCCCCGCGCTTATTCGCGCCATCTACAAACAGCTCCCGGTGAAGGGTGCCACCTACACCATTCGCGAGGTTTTTTTAGGGCGCGAAAAGGTCGTCAAAGGTGGCGACTCCGCCACCGTCGGCCTGCTGCTCTCCGAGCTGACCAACCCGCCCGACCCCTTTCACCAAGGCAAGCAGGAGCTTGGCTTTAGCTCGGAACGCTTCGCCCCGCTGGAAGAGAAAACCGACGACGCGGCCATCGGTGAAGACGCCGGCGAACTCGTCGGCGCGGGCGTCGAAGACGATAAGCCCCACTCCGGCTACTGGAGCAACTGAGCCCGGTGCGCCCCGCGCGCCCGCGCCTGGATTCCTTGGACTCACGTCCGGGCCTGCGGCCAATCGGCGGAGTAAATCCGGCCTAAAAGCGGACTGCCTCCGGGGCTACCTGCACGCAAAAAAACCGCCGCCTCCCGAGGGAGGCGGCGGTCTGTGAGGACGGCATGGACGCCGGCTCGCAACGAGGAGGAATTACTTCTTCTTCGCGGCTGTCTTCTTGGCGACCGGGGCGGCCTTCTTGGCGACCGGGGCGGCCTTCTTGGGCGCCTCAGCCGCTTTTTTGGCGACCGGGGCGGCCGCTTTCACGGCCGGGGCGGCCGTTTTGGCGGCAGGGGCGGCCGCTTTGGCGGCAGGTTTCTTTGCTGCGACTTTGGGGGCCGCGTCTTTCTTCACCGTCTTTTTGGCAGTAGCCATGATGTGTCTCCTGTTTGTTTTGGTTCTGGGTCTACACCGGACGAATACCTGGGGAGAGGCCCGCCGGACACCGCGCATTTTGCGCTGCGTGAGCGGCAGCATTCAGGCGGGCATTGCCTTTGCAAGCATCAGATGCGCACGACACGCGATTTTCGCCCCCCGCGCCCGCGTATCTGCATTTTGGATACCAGCGACGGGCCCGCCGTTCGTAGAACCTGTTTGCGCCGCGCTCGCCGCGCATGCGATGGTTTTCTCCACGTTCATGCAACAAGTCCTCCCGGAGCTCATCCTCCTGTTCCTTCTCCTGCTCGCCAACGGCTTCTTCTCCATGTCGGAGCTCGCCATCGTCTCCTCGCGCAAGACCCGGCTGCGCGAGCTCGCGGAGGCGGGCGACGACCGCGCCGCGCGCGCGCTCGCCGTCGCCGAGGAGCCCACCCGCTTCCTCTCCACCGTTCAGGTCGGCATCACCTTAGTGGGCACCCTCGCCAGCGCGGGCGGCGGCGCCTCGCTCGCCGCGAGCCTCGCTCCGCTGCTCGCCGGCCTGCCGGTGGTCGGGCCGCACGCCTACGCCGTCGCCATCGGCATCGTCGTCGTCTTCATCACCCTGGCCTCCGTGGTCATTGGCGAGCTCGTGCCAAAGCGTGTCGCGCTCTCCGCGCCCGAGGCCATCGCGCGCCGCGTGGCCGGCCCCATCGCGCGCCTCTCCACCCTGGCCTATCCCGTGGTGGCCGCCCTGGCCTGGCTGACCGAGGGCATCCTGAAGCTCTTCGGCCTCGGCAAGGCGCAGGACCAGTCCGTCTCCGAGGGCGAGATCAACGACCTCGTGCAACAGGGCCTGAAGACCGGCGCGTTCAACCCCACCGAGTCCGAGATGGTCGCCGGCGTGCTCGAACTCGACCAGCTCCCCGTCACCGCGATCATGACGCCGCGCCCCAAGATGGTCTTCCTCAATCTCGACGATCCCGATGAGATCAACTGGCGGAAAATCGTCACCAGCGGTCATTCCCGATACCCGGTTTATCAGGCCACGCGCGACCAGATCGTCGGCGTCGTCACCGTGAAAGCCATCTGGGCCAACTCCGCCTTCGGCCTGCCCGCCAGCCTCAGGAACGTCATGTCGTCGCCGCTTATCTTGCCCGAGACCATGACGGTCATCCACCTGATCGAGCAGTTCCGCAAAACCGGCCAGCACCTCGCCCTGGTCACCGACGAGTTCGGGGCCATCCAGGGCCTCGTCACCATGATCGACGTCATGGAGGCCATCGCCGGCGACCTCCCCGAGCGCGGCCGCCGTTCGGCGCCCGAGGCGCGCCGCCGCGACGACGGCTCGTGGCTCATCGACGCCACCCTGCTCATCGCCGACTTCAAGGAACTCCTCGCCCTCGACGTCCTTCCGCACGAGGACACCGCCGAGTATAAGACCGCCGGCGGTTTCGTCATGACCTACTTCGGACGCATCCCCAAGGCCGGCGATCACTTCGACCACGCCGGCCTGCGCTTCGAGGTCATCGACATGGATCGCCATCGCATCGACAAGCTCCTCGTCGCCCGCCTCCCCGAGGAAAAATCCGATGCCGACGACGCCGCGTCCGCGAAGGACTCCGAGGACGAGACCAAGGCGTGAGGCGGGCCCCGGATGCCGGGAGCAACTTGCGAACAAGTGCGAGCAAGTTGATCTTGTCCGCCCGACCGCTCCTTCCATTTTCCACCGCGCCGTGAGCTCCGATCCATGCATGACCCCTTCACCGGACAAACGACCGTCCTCCAAGGCGGCCGCCATCCCGGCGCCGGCGCCCAGGCCGCTCTTCAACACGATCACGAGCGACGACTGGAAGCGTTCGCTCGCTTCGGCGCGGCAGCGCAGAAAGTCGGCATCGGAGCGGATCCAGACGATGATCTTGTCCTCTGGGCGGAAGACGAGCTGAGCCTCCTCGCCGGGGCCGACGCCCTCTGGGGCGAGCTCGCCGCCGCCGCCGCCGCCTTTCGCGACACGCTGCCCATCGTCCCGCTCGACACCTTCGGGTTCGCCCCCGACCACGAGGATCCGATGGGCGAGGGCAACCCGCGCCTCCGCCGCATCGGCAGCGGCGTCGAGGCCAGCGCCTTCCAATCCGTCCACGACGGCTCCATCTATAAGTTCTACCTTCCGCGCGAGGAGGGGCGCATCGGCGGCACGTTCACCTTCGCCTCCGCCCTCGCCGCCGATGGTCTCGATGTGCCCGCTCTTCGCGCCGACGCCTGCCTCGGCAGCTACCGGGACCTCCTGGAAAAGCTCGCCCTTATCCTCGCCCTCGACGGCATGCCCACCGAGGTCGTCGGCGTCACGCCCGAGGGCGTACTCATCGCCAAACAACTCCTGGGCGAACGCCTGCCGGAAGGCGCGGACGTCAGCGCCCTGCTGCCGGCCGCGCTCATCCCCATCCCCGCCCGTTTCCTTCGCGCGCACCGCGACCACCCGCGCCTCGCTTTCGTCGCCGGCCGCGCCTGGTTCATCGCCGATACCCACGCCAAAAACCTCGTGCGCGACACCGCCGGCCGGCTCCGCGTCATCGACCTGCTCGCCGCGCCCTTCCCGGTTCACCTCGCGGCCGACTACCCGCTCATGCGCGATTGGATCGCCCGCATCGCGGAGGATCCCGCCGCCGGCCTCCTGCGCGAGGGCTCGGACGATGAACTTTAGCCGCCGTTCGCGACCAGCCCTGTCGCCCCCTTTCATTCCGCCATTTGCCAGTGGACGGATCTACCTTAGTATTACTACATGAGCAAAATCGCCGAAGCCCTCGCCAAAGCGAGGGAACGCACCGGCACCACCAGCGCACCGTTTATGGCGGGGAACGCGGGGGTCCCTCCGGTGCCCGTTTCCACCGCCAACAAGGAGGCGCTGCGCAAGGCGTCGCGCGCGCAGTTGTTCTGGATTTTCCTGACCATCGCCGTCGGCTGCGTCACCGGGCTGATCATTTGGACCCGCCTGTATCCGGATCGGTCGCTCCGTTCCGGGGCGGAGTCCGCCGCGCCGGCCCCGCCCTGCGCAACTCCCCTTCTCGCGCCCACCGGGCCAAGTCCGTCCGCGCCATCCGCGCCGGCCGCCGTCGTGCTTCCGCCGAGATCCGTCGCCTCGGCGGACGGCACCCCGACCGCCCCCCTCCCCGGCGCCGCGCCCCTCGTGGCTCCCGGCGCGGAGCTTTACCGCGTCGTGCAGGGTTTCGTCATCAGCGCGGTTCTCCCCGGCGACCAGCCCCGCCTTATGTATCAGGGCCGCGTTGTGCATGTCGGCGATGCCATGGACGCCGACCTCCTCTTCGCCGGCATCCAGGACGGCCAGATCGTTTTCAACGACCGGCGCGGCGCCATCTACGTGCGCCGGTATTGACCCTTTGACTACGCCCGTCCCGCTCGCCTCGTCGCGACCCGGTCCCGCTCAGGCGCCGGCGGAGCCCACCATGCGCTCGGTGTCGGCCACGACCGACTCCACCTGCTCCGGATGGATCTCCAACCGCATCAACTGGCGCAGCGCCTCCCACATCGGGAATACGAAGCTGCGCGACAGGGCGCCGCCCTCGCCGCCCAGCGCGCCCTCGGCCACATAGAGCGCGCGTGCGTCCATCGCGGCCAACTCCAGCCGCGCCCGCAGCTCCAGCAGGCTGCGCCGCACCGCCTCCGCCTCCATGCGCGCCCACTGCGTCACCTGCATGCCAAATTGATGGTCGGGCGTGCGTTTGAGCGTATCGCTGCCCAGACTGGCCGACCGGCGCTGCATGTCGGCGACGCGGTTGAAAAACAGGAACTCGTAGTCGAGCAGCGCCCCCCACTGCCGGGCCGGCATCAACTGCTCAAAGGCCCCCGGGTGCGACGCCAGCACCATGCCGGGCGGCACCGTGACCAGCACCCCGTTGACTTGCATGAGCGTGGCGCGAAAGCCCGCCACGCGCTGATCGAAACGCAAAATCGCCCGCTGCCAATCGTCCGGATACCGATGGCTCGCCAGGCCCCGCATGTAGGAGGGCTGCGAATCCCGCAGAAAAGTTTCCAAATCATCCTCCACCCACGCGCGCATGCGTGGCTGCGCCGCCGCCACATCCTGCAAACCCCGCGTCAGGGCCGCCAGCGATTCCACGGCGCCCGCCTGCCGCGATTGGAACTCCGTGCGCGTCGGTTTGGCATGCAAAAACAGGAAGGGCGGACGCGTTTTGCGCAGCTCCGTCGCCTCCTGCTCCACCTGGTTTAGCGCTGTCTCGATATGCGCCCGGCTAATCTCCAGACATACCTCGCGCATCAACAAGTCGCGCAAGCGCACCGGCAACTGCGCCGTGGTGGGCGCGGAGGCGGGGACGGGGGTGGGGCTGGAAAAGGGGTCCATACGGGACTAAATGCAACTAAAGGGCGAAAAGGTCCACTTCGGGCCAGCTGGTGAGGCACGTCAAGCCTCTGTGTGACGATGCGGAGACGGCGGCGGGGACCAAGTGTTAAAGTTCTGTTTAAGCGTGTTTACGTAAGGCAGTTACCAATGATTGCTTAAATTGCATTTTAACCAAGCTCAACTTTCGGCCGTGTCTTCCCGGCCCAGGAAAAATTTTCGCGCCCGCCGGGTTTCCGGTGCGTCCAGCACCTGGGATGGCGTCCCCTGCTCCACGATCCGTCCCGCGTCCATAAAAACCACCTGTTGCGCCGCCGCTCGCGCGAAGGCCACGTCGTGGGTCACCACCACCATCGTGGTGCGTTCGGCGGCGAGCTGGCGCATCACCGCCAGCACTTCGCCGGTCAGCTCGAGGTCAAGTGCGCTGGTGGGCTCGTCGAACAACAACACCGCCGGCTCCATCGCCAACGCCCGCGCGATGGCCGCCCTCTGCTGTTGCCCGCCCGAAAGCTCGCCGGGGTAGGCCTCGGCCTTGTCCGCCAGACCCACCCGCGCCAGTTGCCGCCGCGCCCGCTCGCGCGCCTCGTCCTCCGGCAGGCGGCGCGCGACGCGCGGGGCCAGCGCCACGTTTTCCCACACCCGCAGGTGCGGGAAGAGGTGAAACTGCTGGAACACCATGCCGACCCGCGCGCGATGCGCATCCAGCCCGTGATTCTCGCGCGGATCGACCACGCGGCCCTCGCGCCAGACCTCGCCCGCGTCCGGCACGACCAGGAAGTTGAGGCAGCGCAGCAGCGTTGATTTGCCCGATCCGCTGGGCCCCAGGATCGCCGTCACCGTGCCGGCCTGGATCGCCAGCGACACGCCGGCCACGGCCGCGAGCGAGCCGTAGTTTTTAACCAGTTCGCGCGCCTCCAGCACCGGCGGCGGCGGCGAGCCGGGCGCGGGCAACGGGGTCGCGCTCGAGGCGGCTTCAGGCGGCATGGCGGCGGTAGCGGCGCTCCAGGCCGCGCACGAGGAGCGCGAGCAGGAGAGACAGCGCGAGGTAAAGGAAGGCGACCAGAGTCAGGCTCTCGATGTAGCGGAAGCTGGCGCTCTGGTAGAGCCGCGCCTCCTGCGTGATGTCGCGCACGCCGAGCACCGAGACGAGCGACGAGTCCTTGAGCAGGCAGATAAGGTCGTTGCCCAGGGTTGGCAGCACGCGGCGAAAGGTCTGCGGCAGCAGCACATGGCGCAGCGCCTGCCGGCGCGAGAGCCCCAGGGCGCGCGCCGCCTCGGCCTGCCCGCGCGGCAGCGAGGTGAGGCCGCCGCGCAAGGTCTCCGCCTCGAACGCGCCGTAGGCGAAGGCCAGCGCCGCCACCACCCGCGCGCCCATCGGGATGTCCGCCGGACGGAGCGTCGCGAGGGCGTTTTCCGCGCCCAGGAGCGGCGCCAGCCAGCCGCCCAGACCCTGCGCGGTCGCGACGCCGACCGGCACGAGCACGAATGCCACCACGAAGATCCACACCAGCACAGGCACGCCGCGCGCCACTTGCACGTAGAGCAGGGCGAGCTGGCGCGGCACCGGGCGGCTCGACACCAGCCCGAGCGCCGCGAGCAGCCCGAGCCCGAGGGCGAGCGGGAACGACACCGCCGTCACCAACAGCGTCACGCCCAGCCCGTCGAGCAAGCGCGACGCGATGTCGCGCCACAGCGCCTCGGTGGCGAGCCGCCAGCCGATCAACACCGCCGCCAGCCCGATGCCGAGCAGCCACCACGGCGCGCGGGCGAGGGGGGAGGCACGCTCGGGGACGAGGGCGCCGTCGGGGCCGATCATGGCGCGCTTGCCGGGGCTGGAGTCGAGGCCGCTTCGGGCGAGAACCACTTCATGTTGATCCGCGCCAGCGTGCCGTCGGCCCGCATCGCGGCGAGGGCGGCGTCCACCGGGGCGCGCAGCGGGGAGTTTTTCGGGAAAATGAGACCGAGCTCCTGCTCCTCCAGCGCGCCGGTCGTGAGGCGCAGTTTTTCCCGCTGCTGGCCCACGTAGCCTTGGCCGCCGACGTCGTCCACGATCACGGCGTCCACATCGTGGTTGACCAGGGCCTGGATGAGCTCGCCGAAGCCGTCGTAGGCGAGCACGCGCGCCGGGCCGACCAGCTTTTCGGCGACGGTGTAGTTGGTGTTGCCCTTTTGCGCGGCGATGCGGGTGTCGGCGCGGGCGGCGAAGGTGGCCAGCGAGTCGAAGCGCGACTCTTCGGCCCGCACCAGCAGGCGCTGGCGCACGACCATGTAGCCGGCGGAGAAATCCACCACCCGGGCGCGCTCCGGGGTGATGGTGATGCCGTTGGCCGCGAGGTCGAACTGGCCGGTGGCGACGCCCTGGATGAGCGAATCCCACGCGATCTCGCGGTAGTCGGGCTTGAAATTCAGCCGCCGCGCCAGCTCACCCACCGCGTCGTAGTCCCAGCCCGAGGCCTGCTTGGTGGCGGGGTCGATGGAGTTGAAGGGCACGTAGGCGTTTTCCAGCGCCACGACCACGCGCCGGCCCCCGAGGTCGGGCAGGGCGCCGGGCGCGGCGGGCGGGGTGGGGGAGCCGCCGCCGCCCGACGGCGCGGCGGGATCGGCCTTGGGGGCACAGCCAGCCAGGCACGCGGCCGCGAGGGTCATCCAGAAGACACGAAAAAGCGGGGCGAAAAAGAAGCGGGTCACGCCGCGCAGCATGCAGGCCGCATGCCGCCGATCAAGCCGGGCGCGGCGGTTCCTGCGTGGCACGGGCGGCCCGCCCGCGATCCAGGCGGGCATCCTGCCCGTTCGCCTCCGATCCCATGGGCGGGACGCCCATGCCACTTTCGATCCGCTGACATCGGTTGGCGTCCCGCCCGTGATCCAGGCGGGCCACCCTTCCATACTTCGGCCCCGCGCGGGGTTTGACGTGGCCGACCCGGTGCCGAAGCTGACCGCCACCTTCGCCATGCCACCGCTCCCGCCGCTCGCCCCGCTCACCCTCGCCGAAGCGGCCGACGACGACGCCCTGCTCACGCGTTTCCTCGACGCCATGGCCGCCAAGGGCCTCGCGCTCTACGCCGAGCAGGAAGAGGCCATCCTCGAGCTCCTCGCAGGGCGTCACGTCATTCTGAATACCCCCACCGGCTCGGGTAAATCGCTCGTGGCCGCCGCCGCCCACTTCTTCGCCCTCTCGCGGGGCAAACGCTCCGTCTACACCTGCCCGATCAAGGCCCTGGTTAACGAAAAATTCCTCTCGCTCTGCCGCGACTTCGGCCCCGGGCGCGTGGGCATGATGACGGGCGACGCCACGGTGAACGCCGACGCGCCCATCCTCTGCTGCACCGCCGAGATCCTGGCCAACCGCGCGCTCGCGAACGGCGACGAGGGCGGCTTCGCCGTCGTCATCATGGACGAGTTCCACTACTACTCGGACCAGGAGCGCGGCGTCGCCTGGCAGGTGCCCTTGATCGCCCTGGCCCGCAGCCGTTTCCTGCTCATGTCGGCCACGCTGGGCGACACGCGTTTCATCGAGCGCGAGGTCGGGCGCCGCACCGGCGTGCCCGTCGCGGTGGTGCGCAGCGACCGCCGCCCCGTGCCGCTGAACTTCGAGTGGTCCGAGACGCCGCTGGCCGAGCGGGTGGAGCAACTCATCCTCGAACGTCGCGTGCCGGCCTACCTGGTCCACTTCACCCAGCGCGCCACCGCCGAGACCGCGCAGGCGCTCATGAGCCTCGCCATCTGCTCGAAGGAGGAGAAGGCCTCGCTGGCCGAGGCGCTGGTCGGCGCGCGCTTCACCAGCCCCTACGGCAAAGAGCTGAAACGCTGGCTGCGCCATGGCATCGGCGTCCACCACGCGGGCTTGTTGCCCCGCTACCGCATCCTCGTGGAGCAGCTCGCGCAGAAGGGGTTGCTCAAGCTCATCTGCGGCACGGATACGCTCGGCGTGGGCATCAACGTGCCGCTGCGCACCGTCGTTTTCACCCAGCTCTGGAAATACGGCGGCACCAAGGCCGCCACGCTCAGCGTGCGCGATTTTCGCCAGATCGCGGGCCGCGCCGGGCGCAAGGGTTTCGACGACGTCGGCCACGTGGTGGTGCAGGCCCCGGAGTGGACCATCGCCAACCTGCGCGCCGACCAGAAGGCTGCTGCGGATCCGTCGAAGAAAAAGAAACTCGTCAAACAATCCGCGCCCGAGGGCAGCATCGGCTGGGATCGCAAGACCCTGGAGCGCCTCCAGACCGCGCCGGCCGAGCCGCTGGTGTCGCGTTTTGTCGTGGGTCACGGCATGCTCCTCCAAGTGCTCGGGCGCGATGCCGACGGCTGCCGCGAGATGCGCCGACTCATCGACGACAGCCACGAAGCGCCGCAAAAAAAGGCAGCCCACCGCCGCCGCTCCTGGCAGCTTTTTCGGGCGCTGCTGGAGCGCGGCATCGTATCCATCATTCCACGTCAGCCCTCGGGGCGGCGGCTCCAGGTCAACCTGGCCTTGCAGGATGATTTTTCGCTCCACCAGGCGCTCTCGATCTACCTCATCGACACGGTGCAAAAGCTCGACCGCGAGTCGCCCGACTACGCGCTCGATGTGCTCACGCTCTGCGAGGCCATCGTCGAGGATCCCGAGGTGATCCTGCGCGCGCAGGTGAGCCGCGCCAAGGGCGAGGAGATCAACCGGCTGAAGGCGGAGGGCGTGCCCTACGAGGAGCGCATGGAGAAGATCGAGGGCATCGAGCACCCGAAGCCCTTGCGCGAGTTTCTCTACGACACCTTCAACGCCTTCGCCGCCGCGCACCCCTGGGTGGGCCAGGAAAATGTGCGGCCCAAGAGCATCGCGCGCGAGATGCACGAGCGTTTCCTGAGCTTTGCCGACTACGTGCGGGACTACGGGTTGGAACGCGCCGAGGGCCTCGTGCTACGCCACCTCATGCAGGTGTGGAAGGTGCTCGCCCAGACCGTGCCGCAGGCGGCGAAAACCGAGACCGTCCTCGAACTCGAAACCCACCTGGAGGAGCTGGTGCGCGGCATCGATTCGAGCCTGATCGACGAGTGGGAACGCCTCCAGGCCGGCGAGGTGGCGCGGGTCGACCCCGACGCGTCTTCCGAATCCGGCAATGGCGACGCGGTGGAGGCGGGCAAAAAATTCGGCTCCGGCCCGCGCGAACTCACGCGCGATCCGGCGGCGCTGAAGCGCGCGGCGCGCGTGGCGATCCACCTCGTGTTGCAAGATGTGGCGGCGCGCGAGTGGGAGGCGGCGGCGGCGCGGCTTTCCGCCGAGGGCACGCCGGAAGAGGCGATCCTGGCCGAGGCGCGGCGCTTGGAAAAACTCTTTGGCGCGCATGGCGAGGCGCGCGGGCGCTTCCGGCTCGATCCGGCGGGGCGGGCGACCGCGAACACGCACTTCGACGAGGCGGAGCCGGGAGTGGAGGAGTGGCGGCTGGCGCAGGTGTTGATCGACCCGGACGATGCGAACGACTGGGAGGCGCGCTTCGTGTTGTCGTTGCCCGGGACGCGCGCCGCCGGGCGGGTGGCGCTGCGGCTGGAGGCGGTCGCCGAGATCGGCGCGGCGGGGGTGTAGGGCGGGGGCGTAGAGCGGGGGTCGCCGCGGGCCGGGTGTAGGGCGGGGTCGCCGCGCCCCCCCGGGGGTGCGGGTGGA
>JBBRHC010000027.1:0-21175 GCA_038223295.1 Opitutales bacterium | reverse complement strand
CTTCGACTAACTTTGGGCGGAACAACTCGAAGTCAACATGCCGCTTTAATTCAACCAGCGGATCTTTCAGTCGGGTCAACTTGGCAAGGCGATCCGATTCATCAAAGAAACTTGGTTGATATATTTCCATTATTAAACTATAGTAGCCTTAAATAATTGACTGTCAACACATTAATTATTCAAAGTGCCCTTAAGCCACTTGCCCGTTGATCGCCAGTTACGCTCACTCACATACATGCGCATGCGCGTCAGCTATGTATTGATCGTCCTCATCGCCGTAATTGGCGTGGCTTTGACCGGTTGCGCTGCCACGCCGAAGCGCGAGTATAGCCGAGACGGGTTCGTGCCGGTATCCGGTGCGGTGCAGCGCGGCGTGGCGTCTTGGTATGGCAATAAGTTTCGCGGAAAAAAGACGGCCAGCGGCGAGCCCTTTAACCCGGATGCCGCCACGGCGGCGCATCGCACCCTCGTGTTTGGGGCGGTGGTCGAGGTGCGGAACTTAAAGAATAATCGCACCGTTTTGGTTGAGATCAATGATCGCGGACCTTTCGCAGGAGGCCGCATCATTGATTTGTCCGAAAGCGCCGCGCGCGAACTCGGCATGCTCGCGGCCGGGGTGGTGCCAGTCGAAATCCGCCTCATGCGCCGGCGCTGATGGGGCTTTGCCCCAGCGGCGTCACCGTAACCCGTCGCGTTCGTGCCGCGTCTTGTTGGCATATGAGCCGCTTTCTTGTCCCTCACCCCCGGACCGTGGCGCTGACGCTCGGTTTCCTGTTCGCTCTCGTTCCTTTTCTCACCCTTCGCGCCGCCACTCCTTCCGAGCAGGAAAAGGCGGCGCACGCGCTCAATCGTCTCGGCTATGGGGCGCGCCCCGGCGAGATCGACGCCGTCGCAAAAACCGGCGCCGAGGATTGGATGCGGCGTCAGCTTTCGCCCGCCAAAATCCCCGATCCCTTGGCCGAGGCCGCCGTGGCGGAGTTGACCAAACTTCAGCTCAGCTCCGCCGACTTGGTGGCCTCCTATCAGGCCGAGATTCGCCTCCGTCGGCAGGAGCAGCGCGAGCGCTCCGATGGGGATGAGGTCGGCCCCGCGATGCGCACCCCGGAGCAGCGGCAAAACCGATTCGTCGTCGCCGAGGCTTTGGGCGAACTCCAGCACGCGAAACTCGCGCGCGCCGTGCTGTCCGAGCGTCAATTGGAGGAGGTGCTGGTCGATTTTTGGTTCAACCACTTCAACGTCGATGCGCGTAAACAACAGGTCCGCGCCACGGTGGTGGCCTACGAACAGGACGTGATCCGGCCGCATGTGTTCGGCAATTTTCGCGACCTGCTCGGCGCCACCGCCCAGAGCGCCGCGATGCTCGTGTATCTCGATAATTTTCGCAGCTCGCGCGAACAAGCCCTAGGGCCGGTCGAGCGGCGCATGGCCGCCCGCACCCGGGCCGAAATCGCGGGTATGACGATGGAGGAAGCGGCGGCCGACACACCCTCGCGGCGTGGTCTGAATGAAAACTACGGGCGCGAATTGCTCGAGCTACACACCCTCGGGGTCGAGGGTGGCTACACCCAGAAAGACGTGCAGGAAGTGGCGCGAGCGCTCACCGGATGGACGATCAAGCCGCGCACCGGCGAGTTTTTGTTTCGCCGCCAGTGGCACGATGATGGCCCGAAAAAGATCCTTGGCACCTCGTTTGCCGGCGGCGGTGGAGTGAAGGATGGCGAGAGGGTGCTCGATCTGCTTTCGGTGCATCCGGCGACGGCGAAGCGCATCGCGTGGAAGCTTTGCCAGCGTTTCGTGGCGGACGCGCCTCCCGACCTCCTGGTCGACCGCGTCGCCCAGACCTTTCTGAAGACCAAGGGCGATCTCCGCGCCACGTATGAGGCGCTGTTTTTCTCGCCCGAGTTTTTCGCACCCGAGCATCTTCGGGCGAAGACCAAGTCGCCTTTCGAGTTCCTGGCCTCGTCCCTGCGCGCCTCGGGTGCGGAGTGGGTGGAGGCGAAAAACTTCCGCGGCCGCGCCCCGCTGCGTGCGCTCGAGGCCGGGGCCTCGCTCGGTCGCGGCAATGATCGTTTGGCCAACTTGCCCAAGAAGACCTCGATGCTCCACCTCGTGGAGATGGGCCAGTCGCTCTATGCGTGGGGCCCGCCCACCGGTTACCCTGAAGACTCGTCCACCTGGGTGTCGGCGGGTGCGTTGGTGTCGCGGCTCAACTTCGCCCTCGCCCTCACGGGCGGTCAGGTGGCGGATGCGCGAGTCGCGGTGCGTCCCCTGCTGGGCGAGGCCGATCCGGACCGCGCCGAGGCGGTGGTGGATGCGCTTTCCAACAGCCTGCTCGGTGCGCCGCCGAGTGCTAACACCCGCCGCGTGTTGCTCGCCCAGGCCGCCCCTTCGCGCGATGGCGAGACCGCCGTGCCCGATGTGACCAAAGTCCTCGCCCTCCTGCTCGGTTCGCCCGAGTTCCAGCGGCGTTGAGCCACCCGGTGATTTCCCCGCGGCGGCCGCTCAAGCCGGCCCCGTTTAGTCTGGTAGTCCAGTGCCCGCAGGTAGGGCGGGACCGCCGGGCCCGCCGCTCCGAAGCCGGTTAGTCTATGCCGCCCCTTACCAATCCCCTCGGTAGCGAAAAGCCTCGGGGAATTTTTACCCAAGTATCCAATATTCCACGACAACCCCACCTCATGAACTCTCCCCGTGTCTCCCGTCGGTTTTTCGTCAAAAGCGGCGCGCTGGCCTTTGCCACCCTGGGCGTTGGCGCGCTTTTCGGCCCCGACTTCCTGCGCTCTTCCGTGCTCGCGGCGGAAACGCGCAAATCCTCCGGCGGCAGGCGCGTGCTGGTGTGTCTTTTCCAGCGCGGCGCGGCCGACGGACTTTCGATGGTCGTGCCATATGGCGACCCGGATTATTACAAACTGCGCAACGAAATCGCCCTCGCCGCGCCCTCGCGGAAGTCCGGCGCGGCGGGCGTGCTCGATCTCGACGGGCGCTTCGGTCTGCATCCCGCGCTCCGCCCGCTGCACGAGCTCTATGGCGCGGGCGAACTCGCGGTGTTGCACGCCTGCGGCAACCCTCGAGCCACGCGCTCCCATTTCGAGGCGCAGGACCTGATGGAGTCGGGCACGGCCGATGACCGCAAACTCGCGACTGGTTGGCTGAATCGCATGATCGGCTGTTGTCCGGAAGACGCGGCCCAGCACTCGGCGCTGCGCGCGGTGGCCATGACCAGCCAGATGCCGCGCAGTTTGCACGGCGCGGAGGAGGCGCTTGCCATCGCCGATCTGGAGCGTTTCGGCGTGGGCGGCGGCGCGGCGGCGGCGCGCGCGATGTATCCGGGCGCGATGGGCGCGGCCAAGAGTTTCGAGGACATCTATGAAAGCGCGGCGGGCGATGCGCTGCACGGCGCGGGCCGCGATGGGTTTGCGGCGATGGAGCTGTTGAAGAAGGTCGATCCGAGGCGTTACTCGCCGGCCCGCGGCGCGACGTATCCAAATGGTGGATTCGGAAAATCGCTCCGTCAGGTGGCGCAGTTGATCAAGAGCGATGTCGGGCTGGAGATCGCGTTCGTTGAGATGGGCGGGTGGGACACCCACGCCAACCAGGGCGCGGCCAACGGCGTGTTGGCGACGCGGCTCACCGAATTGGCGGGAGGGCTCGCGGCCTTGCACAAGGACCTGGGGGAGAAGATGTCCGACGTGTTGGTGCTGACCATGAGCGAGTTTGGCCGCACCGCGCGGCAGAACGGTAATCGCGGCACCGACCACGGCCACGGGACGTCGTTTTTCGCGCTGGGCGGCGGAGTACGCGGCGGACGCGTGCTCGGGGATTGGCCGGGTTTGGCGGCGGATAAGCTATTCGAGCAGCGCGACCTGGCGATCACCACGGATTACCGGGACTTTTTCGCCGAGGCCTGCGTGCGCCACATGGGGGTGGCGGAGGGCGAACTGGCCAAGGTTTTCCCCGGGCACGAGGCGTCGGCGAAAAAGTTTCGCGGCTATCTGGCGTGAGGATACGCGCCGACGCGGGAGTGTTGAAGCATCCACCCGTTGCGCTTGGCTGTAACAGGGAGTGACGGCAGCGGTTCGAAAGTGGCATGGGCGTCCCGCCCATGGGATCGTCAGTGAAAGAGCAGGATGCCAATTCGCGCACGGGCGGTAAACGAGGGACGCCCGTGCCACGCCGAAGGCGCAGCCTCTGACATTGCTTTCTGTTACATCCCGTGCCTCCCAGCCGCTTCGATTCTACCCGCGATCACTCATTTCACCGCGCTATTTTCCGGTTTGGCCGACGGCTGGGCCTGCTCGACCACGCTAACGCGATCTCCTTCAAAGATGATACGCAGGCGATCCTCCACGCGCGGCGTGTAGATCGGCTGGTAGTCGGGGGTGTAGAAAACATGGTAACTCTTGCTTGCGGCATTGTAGACCACGCCGCGGCGGTAGCCGACTAGTCGGGTGCCTTGGTATTCCTGCCAATACGCGCTGTAAATCCAGGTGCCGGTGCGCCCGCCGGCGGAGATTTTTTCCTCTTTCTCGGTGGGCTTGCCGAGGGCGACGTAAACCATGTCGGCGGTGTCTCCCACCCGGATTTCCTTCGCTTGCAACCGGGCCTTGGTGGCATCGTCGAGAGACGCAAAGACGGCGGCTTTTTCGAGTGCTCGGGATTCAAAGTTTACGCAGCCGGAGAGCGCGACAAGCGCGCCGAAGCAGATGAGCCATGCGACAGTGGAGTGCGGGCGGGGCTTAGACATAAATTCCAAGTTGCCTCTCCGGCTCAGATTCGCAACCCGGCGCTTTCCGTGTGAAAAGCGGATTTCACGCATGCAAATGAAGCAAGGACATGGAGATATTGTGTTTCCTCCGCAGCGGAGTTGTTCACCACGCGGGCTTGTCTCCCGCTTGACTCACAAACTGCGTGCCCGGTGGAACCTGCACTCGCTAAACCTGCTCTAAATCCGCAAATTTTTATTATTATGTGAATAACTTTACTATAGTTCGCACCTGGTTTTACAAGTCGCTTCTTGACCTAGTGGGGCGAAATGGGGCGAAATGGGGTATCGTGGGGCGTTTAAATTCCGCCCTCTCCCATGTCCACACCCGCCAAAACGTTTTATACCGGCTCCTTCCGGCATACGCTCGACGACAAGAATCGGCTCACGATTCCGTCGGGCTGGCGTTCTGCGCATGCGGAAGGCGCTACCTTCCTGGCGGTTCCGCTAGACGGCTACATCAGCGTTCTGCCTCCCATCGAGGCGGATAAGCTTCACGACCGCATCTCCGCCCAAACCCTGGGCGATTCCGAGGCGCAGGACGCGAACGCCGATTTTTTCTCCAAAACTCTTTCCTTTAGTTTTGATAAGGCCGGGCGCGTCATGCTCACGCCCGAACTCTGCTCTCACGCCGGCATCACCAAGGATGCCGTGCTCGTGGGCTCGATGAACAAGTTTAACATTTACAGTCTCGCGCACTGGGAGCGCGTGCAGGCCGCCATGGCCGCGCAAAAAACCGGCGACCGTCTGCGTCGCATGGGCATCTGAGGAGTCGCCATGAAAATGCCCGCCTCCTCCACGCCCGCTCAATCCGACCGGAGGCCCGCCTACCATGCTCGCCGCGCCCTATAACCCCTCCGCGCCCGCCTCCGCCATGTCGCAGCCCGGCCACCTATCCGTCCTCCTCGACGAGACGCTCGCGCTTCTGGCGCCCAGCGCCGGCGGTCGCTACCTCGATTGCACGTTCGGCGGTGGCGGGCATACCCGCGCCATCCTCGAGGGCGCGCCCGGCTGCCGGGTCACCGCGCTAGACCGGGACCCCGGGGCGCTGGCGCGCGCCGAGCCTCTGCTCGCCCGGTTCGGTGAAAACTTCACGCTGATCGACCGCGACTTCGGGCAACTTGCCTCACTCGGGCTCTCTGGTTTTGACGGCATCCTTTTCGATCTCGGCGTGTCGTCCTTCCAACTCGACGACGCCGCGCGTGGTTTCTCGTTTCGCCACGACGCGCACGCCGACATGCGCATGGACCCGCGTCACGGCGTGCCCGCCTCGCGCTGGCTCGAGACCGCGACCGAGGAAATGCTCTACCGCGCCGTCGGCACTTACGGCGAGGAGCGCCACGCCGGCCGCGTCGTCCGCGCCATCCTCGCCGCGCGCGGCACCGTCGCGCTGGCTCGCACCGCCTCGCTCGCCACCCTCATCGCCGAGGCGATCCCCCCGAAGGACCGCTTCACCTCGAGGATCCATCCCGCCACGCGCGCCTTCCAGGGCATCCGCATCGCGGTCAACGACGAGATCGGCGCGCTTGAGCGCGCCCTGCCGGTCGCCTTCGCCGCGCTCGTTCCCGGCGGGGTGCTCGCGGTCATCAGCTTCCATTCCCTGGAGGACCGCCCGGTGAAGCAGGCCTTCCGCCGCCTCTGCGGCCAGCCCGAGTCCCGCGACGATCACCGCCCGGCCGATCTGCGCTCCGCCGTCGCCGATTCCCTCACCCGCAAGGCCGTCGTCGCCTCCGACGCCGAACTGTCCGCCAACCCCCGCAGCCGCTCCGCCCGCCTCCGCGCGGTGCGGAAGCTGTAGTTACTCACCGCTTACACCCAACCGTATCCGCCGAGGCAGGACACGTATTCGTCACAGACTTACTCACAACTTCCCGACTTTTCCCCGCCCTTTCCGCCATGCACACCCACGCCTCCCGCGCTTTCGCCACCCAGCTCCTCTTCGCCGCGTTGGTCGTGCTCGGCGCGGGCGGCGGCCTGGGCTTCGCCATCGTGGACCTGCGCCACGACATCTCTGTGTCCGCCAACACCGCCCGCGTGCTGGAGCAGCGCATCGTCGAGACCGAGCGCCGCATTTCCGAGGTCGGCGGCTTCGTCGCCGCCGAGCAGTCGCCCGACGTCCTCGCCGCGCGCAACCAGTCGCTCGCGCTCGGTCTTGTGCAGCCGGCCGAGGGCCAGGTCGTGCGCGTCGCCGGCTCGGTCGAGCGCCGCTTCGCCGCCAAGCGCAACGCCGAGATCCTCGCCGATGGCGAGGGTCGCGTCGTCCTACCGGTGCGTTTCAACTCCGGTGTCCTGCAGCGTTGATACGATGAAAACGCGCGGCGTCGCCCATAACATCCGTCTGCACCTGGTCACGGGCGTGGTCGTGCTCTGCTTCGGCGTGGTGGCGCATCGGCTGGTCGAGCTTCACGTGCTCGAGCGCGAGCACTTCCTCGCCCAGATCCAGGACACCCGCCACCGCGTGGTGGCCGAGCCCGCCCGCCGCGGCGATATCCATGACGTGCGCGGCGATCTCCTCGCCACCAGCAAGACCGACATCACCCTCGCGGTCGATCCGTGGGCCTTGCCCGAAAAGATCGAGGCGCAAAAATTCCCCGCCCGCATGGCGCACTACGAGCGGGAGCAGCGCGAGCGCCGCGCCGAGCTGGCCGCCTTGCTCGAGATGCCCGTCTCCGAAATGGAGGCGCTTTTCACGCCCGCCTGGAAAGACGTGCCGCTGGAGGACGACGACGCCGACGAGGCGGTGGACGGCCGTGTGCGGGTGCGTTTTGTGAAGTTCCGCGAAGGCGTCACCGAGGAGCAGTTCACCCGCATCGGCGGTTTGCGCGTCGCCGGTATCACCCACGAGCGCCGCTTCCGCCGCGTCTATCCGCACCGCGAACTGGCCGCGCACGTCATCGGCTTCGTCAACAAGGAGGACGTGCCGTCCGGCGGCATCGAAGCCTTCGCGGACCAGTATCTGAAGGGGCTGTCCGGCTGGCGCGAGATCGAGCGGGACGGCAAACGCGTCGAGCTCGCGCAGTTTCGCAACCGCGAGGTGCCGGCCTCCGATGGCTGGAGCGTCACGCTCTCCATCGATGCCGCCGTGCAGCACATCGTGGAGGAGGAGCTCGCCGCGCTGGTCGAGAAATTCAAACCCGCCAAGGCCACCATCATCGTCAGCGATCCGCACACCGGCTTCCTCCTCGCGCTCGCCAACTACCCCTCCTTCGACCTCAACCAGTTCGGCACGACCCCGCTCGACAAGCAGCGCAACATCGCCGCCGCCGACCTCTTGGAGCCCGGCTCCACCTTCAAGATCGTCGCGACTTCGGGCGCGCTCAACGAGGGCCTAGTCACGCCGGCCACCAAGTTCGACTGCACGCTCGACAGCCTGGTTTTCAACGGCAAGCCGCGCCGCTTCATGCGCGACGACCACCGTTACGACCACCCGCTCTCCCTCGCCGAGGTCATCGCCAAATCCAGCAACGTCGGCACCGCCCAGGTCGGCATGCTCCTGGGGGAGCGGCGGCTCTACGACTACGCCCGCGCCTTCGGCTTCGGCGAGCGTTCCGGTTATCCGCTCGGCCGCGAGGAGCCCGGCCTGCTCGCCGATCCGGTCAAGTGGTCCGGCATCGACATCACCCGCATCCCCGCCGGCTACTCCATCGCCGCCACCCCGCTCCAGATCCACTATGGCATGGGGGTGATCGCCAGCGGCGGCCATCTGCTGCGCCCGCAGGTCATCCGTCAGGTGCGCGACGCGGAGGGCGAGGTGGTTTATTCGTTTCGCCCCGTCGAGCGCCGCACCGTGCTCGCGCCCGCCACCGCCGGTTCGATGGCGCGCATGTTGGAAAAAGTTGTCTCTGTGGACGGCACCGCGCGCGTCGCCGCCATCGCCGGCTACGAGGTCGCGGGCAAGACCGGCACGGCGCAAAAACTCATCGACGGCCGCTACTCCGCGCGCAACCACGTCGGCTCCTTCGTCGGGTTTTTCCCGGCCAGTCGCCCGCGCGTGCTCATGACCGTGATCGTGGACGATGGTCGCCCGCCCGGCGGCGGCACCGGCTACGGCTCGATCGTCGCCGCGCCCAGTTTCAAAAAAATCGCCGAGCAACTGGTGCAATATCTCGACATAAAACCGCTCGCGCCGTTCCCGCTGATCGCCCGCCAGGAAGGAGGCCGTCCGTGATCGGTTATGTGGCACGGAACCACCCGCTGATCCGCGCCTTCGCCGCCGTCGCACCGGACCTGGCGGGCGGCGCCTCGTCCGCGTCCTTCGCGTCGCGGTCCGTTCGCCGTCCCGGCCGGGGCCGGGTGGCGCGGGCCGCTCGGTTCGACGGGCCCGACTCTCCCTCTCAACGTGTTTTCGCCATGGCTCCCTCGCTCCTCGATCTCTTTTCCGATGGTGAGATTCTCGCTTCCCGCGGGCCGCTCGACCGCCCCGTCTCCGGCATCGTGATGGACAGCCGTCGCGTGGTGCCGGGCAACGTGTTTTTCGCGCTGCCCGGCCTGCGCACCGACGGGTCCATCCATGTCGCCGAGGCGCTGAGTCGCGGCGCCGTCGCCATCGTCTCCAGCCTCGCCCCCGCCGCCGCGCCCGCCAAGGTCACTTTTATACAGGTCGCCGACCCGCGCAGCGCGCTCGCCCGCGCCGCCCGCCGCACCCACCGCGCGCCCGACCACGATCTCCGCGTCGTCGGCGTCACCGGCACCAACGGCAAGACCACCGTCGCGCACCTGATCAAACACTTCCTGGAAAACGAGACGCGCGTGGGCCTGCTCGGCACCATCAGCTACGATCTCGGCGCGCGCACTGTTCCGTCCTTCAAGACCACGCCCGAGGCGCCGGATATTTTTGGCATGCTCGCCCAGATGCGCGACGCCGGCTGCCGCGAGGCCGTGATGGAGGTCAGCTCCCACGGCATCGACCAGCGCCGCGTGCTCGGGCTCGGGTTCGCCGCCGCCGTTTTCACCAACCTCACCCAGGATCACCTCGATTATCACGCCACGATCGAGGAGTATTTCCAGGTCAAGGCCCGCCTCTTCACCGGCGGGACCGGGCGCGTGCCGCCCGTATCGGTGATTAACTACGACGACGAGTTTGGCCGCCGCCTCCTCGGAATGGTTCCCTCCGGCGCGCGCGTCATCAGCTACGGCGAGGCCCCCGAGGCCCAGGTCCGCGCCGAGGACGTCGAGCTCGGTTTCAAGGAGACCACCTTCACGCTGGTCTGGCCCGAGGGCCGCGCCCGCGTGCGCTCGCCGATGCTCGGCCGCTACAACGTCGCCAACGTGCTCGCCGCCGCCGCCACCGCCCACGGCCTGGGGCGCAATCCCCACGCCTTCCTCGCCCGCCTCGCCGTCTTCCCCGGCGTCCCCGGTCGCATGGAGCGCATCGAGGAGGGGCAGGCCTTCAACGTCCTCGTCGACTACGCCCATACCGATGACGCCCTGCGCAACGCCCTCGGCATGTTGCGCGCCATCACCCCCGGCCGCGTGCTCTGCGTCTTTGGCTGCGGCGGCAATCGCGACCGCGCCAAGCGTCCGCTCATGACCCGCGCCGTCGAGGACATAGCCGACATCGCCCTCGTCACCGCCGATAATCCGCGCGGCGAGACGGTGGCGGGCATCTTCGACGACATGCGCGCCGGCGTCACCCAGCCTGGCAAGTTCACCTGGATCGAGGATCGCCGCCGCGCGCTCAGCCTCGCCCTCGACATGTGCCGCCCTGGCGACTGCCTGCTCGTCGCCGGCAAGGGCCACGAGACCTACCAGGAATTCGCCGACACCATCACCCCCTTCGACGACCGCCAGGTCGTGCGTGAGCTCATCCACCTAAAGCGCCTTCGCCCCACCGCCTGATGCCTACCTTCACCCCGCAGTTTCTCGCCCAGGCCACCGCCGGCCTCTGGACTCGCGAACCCTCCGCGTCCGCCCCCGTGATCGGTTTCACCGTCGATTCCCGCGACCTCGCGCCCGGCCAGTGTTTCGTCGCGCTCAAGACCGCTCGCCGCGACGGCCACGCCTTCCTGTCAGCCGCCTCCGAGGCCGGCGCGGCCGCCGCGCTCGTCGCCGTCGCCGACCCCGCGCTCGATCTGCCCCAGCTTGTCGTCGCCGACCCGCTCCTCGCCTTCCAGGCCATCGCCACCGCCCACCGCCTCGCCTTTCCCGGACCGGTCATCGGCGTGACCGGAAGCGCGGGTAAAACATCCACCAAGGAGCTGCTCGCCCTCCTGCTTTCCGCCGCGCCCGGCGACGTGCTCGCCACCTCCGGCAACCTCAACAACCACCTCGGCGTCCCGCTCACGCTCACCCGCCTCGACCCCTCCGTGCACCGCATCGCCGTCATCGAGGCCGGCATCGGCGGCGTGGGCGACATGTCCACCCTCGCCGCCATGATCCGGCCCGACCACGCCATCGTGACGCTGATCGGCCCGGCCCACCTCGCCTCCTTCGGCTCGCTGCCGAACGTGGCCCGCGAAAAAGCGCTCTTGCCCGCCGCCGTGCCGTCCGGGGGCCTGCGCGTGTTCTCCGTCGGTTGCCTCAACTACGATGCGTTTCGCAGCTTTCCCGAGCCGGGCGTCGTGGTGGCCCCGAACGTCACCCATGTGGCCGACCAGACGCGTATCGGCATCGCGCTTTATCCCTCCGGGTCCGACGCGCCTTTCGATCACACTTTCCTCTGCCGCCGACTTTCCGAAGGCATGGCGCGCAACACCGCCCTGGCCCTCGTTGTCGCGCTCCGCCTCGGCGTCACCCCCGAGCAGGCCCAGCGGCGCCTCGTCGCCTGGCAGCCCGCCGCCCTGCGCGGCGAGCATGTCCACGACCACGCCGGCCGCTGGCTCTACGTCGACTGCTACAACGCCAACCCCGTCTCCATGCTCGACGCGCTCGATGCGTTCATCGGCATGGCCCCGGCCGACCAGCCCCGTCTTTTCCTCATCGGGGGCATGGAGGAGCTCGGCGCGGATTCCATCTCCTATCACCAGCGCCTCGGCGAAGCCCTCGACCAGATGCTCCGTCCGCAGGATACCGCCATCATCCTCGCCGCCGCCGAGGTAGCCCGCGCCGTCGTCGAGGGCGCGCGGCGCCGCACGGTGCTGGCGGCGGATAATCTCGCCGCGCTCCGCGCCCGCCTCGAGACCCACGCGGGCGCCGTGTTTATCAAAGGCTCCCGCCGCTACCAACTCGAGTCCCTCCTCCTGCCCAACGCCGTCGTCGCCGACACGCCCGGCACCGCACTCTAAGCCCCCGACGCCTCGCGCCCACCGTCCCGGTCCTCCGCTCCCGCCCCGTTTTCGCTTACGCCGTGCTCTCCTTCCTCGCCGATTACGAACACCTCTGGGGACCCCTCCGCCTGCTGCGTTTCATCACGTTTCGCGCCCTGCTCGCCGCCCTCACCGCCACCGTGATCGGCTTTCTCATTGGCCCGTGGCTCATGGCCCACCTGCGCCGCCTGAAATTCGGCCAGCACTACGACGACTCCCGCACCGGCGATCTGGCCTCGCGCTTCGACAAAAAAAACACCCCGACGATGGGCGGTTTGCTCATCTTTGGCTCCGTGTTTGCCAGCGTGTTTCTCTGGGCCGAGCCCAACGTCTGGGTGCTCACCGCGCTCTTCGTTTACACCGCCCTCACCGGGGTCGGTTTCCGCGACGACTACCTGAAAGCGGTGCGCAAAAACAAGGACGGCATCAACTCGAAGGAAAAGATGGTCTGGCAGACGCTCGTCACCCTCGTCGCCCTCGCCGTGCTTTGTCTGCACCCGGTCAGCGCCGAAAAAATTCGTGAACTCTGGGTGCCCTTCCTGAAGGAACCCGTCTTCATCTTCGGGGCCGGGGCCGGCTTGATCGGCCTCTTCGTGCTGATGTTCTTCTGGATCGTCGGCTTCTCCAACGCGATCAACCTCACCGACGGTCTCGATGGCCTCGCCATCGGCTGCACGCTCAGTGTCGCGCTCGTTTACGGCATCATGGCCTACGCCGCCGGCAACGCCAAGATCGCCGCCTACCTGCTCATCTCCTTCGTGCCTGGCACGGGCGAACTCGCCGTCGTCTGCGCCGCGCTGGTCGGCGCCGGCATGGCCTTCCTCTGGTACAACTCGCACCCGGCCGAGGTCTTCATGGGCGACACCGGTTCCCTCGCGCTCGGCGGCCTCATCGGCGTCGTCGCCTTCATGGTGCAGCAACCCTTTACCCTCATCATCGTCGGCGGCGTCTTCGTCGCCGAGGCGCTCTCGGTCATCATCCAGGTAGGGTATTTCAAATACACCAAACGCCGCAGCCCCACCCGCGAGGGCAAGCGTTTCTTCAAGATGGCCCCCATCCACCACCATTTCCAGAAACTCGGCTGGCCCGAGACCAAGGTCGTGCTCCGCTTCTGGGTCATCTCGCTCATGTGTTCCCTCGCCGGCCTCGCCACCCTTAAACTCCGCTAAACCCGCCCGCTCCCCCCGCTCCCGCCGTGCATATCCCGGACTTCATTCGCCCGCTCCTCGCGCACCCCGTCGCCATTTTTGGCGGCGGCGTGAGCGGACGCGCCTTGTCCGGACTCGCGACAACCCTCGGCGCGACCGCGCGTGTCTTCGATTCCGCCGCCCCCCCGGCCGCGCCCGACGGCGCGCGCCCGGTGTTCACCGCCGACGACGCCCAGGCCTGTCGCCTCGTGCTGTATTCGCCGGGTTTTGCCCCGACCCATCCGTGGCTCTCGCTGGCCCGCACCTGCGGCGCGGTCTGTCTCGGCGAGCTCGATTTCGCCGCGCTTTTCTGGCGCGGGGCGATTGTCGCCGTCACCGGCACCAACGGCAAGACCACCACCACCGAGTTCCTCACCCACGCGCTCGCCGCCGCCGGGCGCGACGCCACCGCCACCGGCAACATCGGTTTCCCGCTCTCGCGACTCGTGGTGGATCGCGGCGGCGGCGGACCCGACTCCATCGCCGTCTGCGAGGTCAGCTCTTTCCAGGCCGAGACGCTGCGCCACTTCCGCGCCGACAGCGTGCTCTGGACAAATTTCGCCGAGGATCACCTCGAGCGCCACGGCGCCCTGGAGGCCTACTTCCTCGCCAAGTGGCGTCTGCTCGAACGCTGCATCGGCGGCCACGTCCACGTCGGCACCAGCGTGCAGGCCCACGTCGCCGCGTTTGGCCAGAGCCTGCCCGCCGAGGCCTGCGTCGCCTCCGAAAACGAGCCGGGCGACATCCTGCTCCAAGGCACCCTTTTCGCCGACTACCCGCAGCGGGAAAACTTCATCCTCGTCGCCGCCTGGTGGCGCGCCTCCGGTCTGCGCGAGAGCATCCTCTACACCGCCGCCCGCACCTTCGCCACCGGCCGTCATCGCCTTGAGCGGGTGGGGGACTTTGCGGGCGTCACCTGGTGGAACGATTCCAAGGCCACCAACTTCCACGCCGCCGAGGCCGCCATCGCCCGCTTCCCCCAGCCCGTGCTGCTCGTCGCGGGCGGCAAGTCCAAGGGCGGCGACCTGCCCGCCTTCGTCCGCCGTCTCGCCCCCCGCGTGCGCCACGTCGCGCTCCTCGGCGAGACCCGCCACACCCTCGCCGCCGCCTGCGCCGCCGAAGGCGTGGCCCACACCCTTTGCGCCGACCTCCCCGAGGCCGTGCGCACCCTCGCCGCGCTCGCCCATCCCGGCGACCACGCGCTGCTGAGTCCCGGCTTCGCCAGCCTGGACCAGTTTCAGAACTACGCCGACCGTGGCGACCAGTTCGTCAACCTCGTGCGAAACCTCGCGCCCGCCGGGTCTTTGCCCGCTTGAGCGTGTCCCGACCCCATACTTTAAAACACACACCACCATGAATCTTCGCAACGCCTTCGGCATCGTCGTCGCGGCCCACGCCGCCGTCTTCACCGTCATCTTCGCCACCCCCGGTTGCCGCTCCGGCGCCAAGGCCAAACCCCGCCCGGAGGATACCCTGATCACCTCCTCCGACCCCATCGGAATCCCGGCCGATTCCGTCGCCGGCACCCCCGTGCCGTCCATGAGTTACGACGACCTCAACGCCCCCGCGCCCGTCATCCCCGTCGCCTCCGCCGGGTCCTACCCCCCTTCCGCCTCGACCGCGCCCGCCGCCCCGATTTATCCCGAACCCGCCGTGCGTTTCGCCCCGAACCGGCCGGGCGCCACCACCACGCCGATCGTCGCCCCGCCCGTCGTCGAGACTCCCGCCGCGTCCGCCACCCACACCGTGGAAAAGGGCGACAGCCTCTGGGCCATCGCCAAAAAATACGGCATCACCGTCGGCGAACTTTCCGCCGCCAACCGTCTCGCGCCCTCCGCCACCCTCCGGCTCGGGCAAAAGCTCAACGTCCCCGCGCGCGCCGCCGCCGTCTCCTCCGGCGGAGGCGTCGCCGACGCCGACAACACCTACGCGGTGAAATCCGGCGACACCCTCGGCTCCATCGCCCGCAGGCAAGGCACCACTGTCGCCGCCCTCCGCGCCGCCAATAATCTCTCCGGCGATAATCTGCGCGTCGGCCAAAAACTCGTGCTCCCGGGCAACGCCCTCCCGCTCTCGCCGTCTTCCGCCGGCGCCGCGCCCTCCGCCCTCCGCGCCCCGGCCCCGCAGGCCGGCGCGGGCCACCACACCATCGTCCCCGGCGACACCCTGGGCGGCATCGCCCGCGCCCGCGGCGTCAAGGTCGGCGATCTCGCCACCCTCAACAACATCACCGACCCCGCCAAACTGCGCGTCGGCCAAGTCATCAAGCTGCCCCCCGGCGCCCGGGCCATCGCCGCCTTTGCCCCCGCCCCCGGCTCGCTCTCCGCCCCCGGCGGCACCTTCATCCCCGCCCCCGCCTTCACCACGCCGACCATCGAGCAGGCGCCGACCCCCGTCTCACTCGTGACCCCGGTCGAGCCCGTCACCCCCATCGCGCCCGAGGCCGTCCCCGTGACGCCGATTTATTAAACGCCGCGCGCTCCGACCCATCCGTCAAGCCCGCCCCGCCACCCGCCAAGCCCGCCTCCGCCACGCCGTCCCGCGCCCGTGAAAACCCGCGAATACGACCTGCCCGCCGACTACCCCCCGGCCGGGCGCGAAGGCTTTAATCCCGTCGCGGTCATGATCGTGTGCGTGGCCTTCCTCGCCACCCTCGGGTTGATCGCGGTTTTCAGCGCCACGGCCTTCAAGTCCTCGACCTTCTTCTGGAAACAGGTCCTCGGCCTCGGCCTCGGGCTCGGCGCCTGTTTCGTCATCAGCCGCCTCGATCTCGAATACTGCCGCCGCTACCTCTGGCTCATCGTCGCCGGGGTCGTCGCCCTTCTCGTGCTCGTCGCCATCCCCGGCATCGGCATCAGCGTCAACGGTTCCCGCCGCTGGCTCGGCCTTGGGCCGGTGCGTTTCCAGGTCTCCGAGTTCGCCAAGATCGGCATCGTCTTCGTCCTCGCCCACTACCTCGCCACCAACCAGTCGCTGATGGCCGATTTCAAACGCGGCTTTCTCTACCCGCTCGCCATCATCGGAGGCATCGCCGGCCCGATCATGCTCCAGCCCGATTTCGGCACCACCGCGCTCGTCGGCGCGGTCGGCGTCGTGCTCCTGTTTCTCGCCGGCGCGCGCTGGCGCTACATCGTCACCTCCGTCCTCGGCATGGTGTCGCTCTTCGCCGTCGCCATCGCGCTCAATCCCAACCGCCTCACCCGCCTCACCGCGTTCATGGACGTGGAGGGCAACAAACAAAACGGCACCTACCAGGTCTACCAAAGTTTCCTCGGTTTCGCGGCCGGCGGCGTGGGCGGCGCGGGGCTCGGCCAGGGGCGTCAACAGATCTACTTCCTGCCCGAGGCTCACACCGACTTCATCTTCGCGGTCGTGGGCGAGGAACTCGGCCTCTTCGCCACCCTCGCGACCGTGTTGGCTTTCTGCGTGTTCTTCATCTGCGGCATCCTGCACCTGCGCCGCGCGCCCAGCCTATACCAATATCTTCTGGTGGCCGGCGCACTTCTCATCGTGGCGCTGCAAGCCATCGTGAACCTCGGCGTCGTGGTCGGTCGCCTCCCCACCAAGGGCATGTCCCTGCCCTTCGTCAGCGCCGGCATGTCCAACCTCGTGCTCATGGGCATCATCCTCGGCCTTTTCATCAACACCCGCCGCACCTGGACCCGCGAGGATGTCGTCCTCCCCGGCAGCCGGGACTTCTCCTGATGACCGCCGCCCCGCGCACCTTTCTGCTTTCCTGCGGCGGCACCGGGGGCCACCTCTCGCCGGGCATCGCGCTCGCCGAGGGACTCGCCACCCGCGGCCACCGCGCCGTGTTGCTCATCAGTCACAAAAAAGTGGATACGCGCCTCGCCGCCAAGTATCCCGCCCTCCGTTTCGAGCCCATCCCCGGCACGCCCTTCGGCGCGCCGCCCGGCGTGCTCGGCCGTTTCGTCGTTTCGCAGTCGCGGGGCTTCGCCGCCGGCCTGGGCCTCGTGCGTTCGCTGCGCCCCGCCGGCATCGTGGGTTTCGGTGGCTTCACCACCGCGAGCGTCGTCCTGGCGGGCGCGCTGCACGGCGTGCCGGTCGCGCTCCATGAGGCCAACCGCGTGCCGGGCAAGGCCGTGCGCCACCTCGCGCGTTTCGCCCGCCGCGTCTACCTGCCGCCCGGCGTCACGCTCCCCGGCTACCCCGCCCCCGCCGCCGGCGTGGGCAAACTGCGCGCCGCCGGTCTGCCCGTCCGCGCCGAGATCGTCCGCGCCCCCCGGGCCGAGGCCGCCGCGCGCCTCGGGCTCGATCCCGCCCGCCCGGTGCTCGCCGTCTTCGGCGGCAGCCAGGGCGCGACCCCGCTCAACGAGTGGGCGCGCGGCGCCTCGCGCGATCTCGCCATGCTCGGCGTGCAGCTCGCCTGCGTGACCGGTCTGGGCAAGGGCGAGGCCGAGTTCACCACCCATCCCGGCCAGGCCGGGGCCAGCGTGCGCTCCGTATGGATCCCCTTCTGCGACGACGTCGCCGGCCTGCTCTCCGCCGCCGATCTCGTGGTCGCCCGCGCCGGCGCCGGCAGCCTCGCCGAGTTCGCCCGCATCGGCTCGCCCGCCATCCTGGTTCCTTATCCCCAGGCCGCCGACGACCACCAGCGCGCCAACGCCGCCTACTTTGAACAACAGGGCGCGGGCGTCGTCCTGGAGCAAAAATCCCTCGCGCAACTCACCCCGCTCGCGGCGTCGCTAATCCTCTCCGCCCCGCGCCTCGCCGCCCAGCGCATCGCCCTCGCGCGCCTCTCCGTCGCGCCCTCCCTGACGTTTATCCTCGATGATCTTGAGGCCTTGATCACCCGCCGCCGCACGCCCCCCGCCGCGTCCGCGCCCGTCGCCGCATGAGCACTGCGTCCGTTCAACTCCCCACGCTGTTCGGGCGCTCCGTCCGCCACCTGCACGCCATCGGCGTAGGGGGCATGGGGCTGGGCCCGCTCGCCATCCACGCCGCCGGGCTCGGCTTCACCGTGAGCGGCGGCGACGACGCGCTCACCCCCGCCATGGCCGCCCACCTCGCCCGCGCCGGCGTGGCCGTCACCCCGGCCGATGCGTTGCCGGCCTCCGCCGAACTCGTGGTCGTTTCCTCCGCCATCGCGCCCGCGCATCCCGCCTACGCCGCCGCCCTCGCGCGCGGTTTGGTCATCGTCCGCCGCGGCGAACTGCTCGCCGAGCTGGCGCGCCACCGCCGGCTCGTCGCCGTGTGCGGCTCGCATGGCAAGACCACCACCACCGCGATGCTCGTCACCGCCCTCCACGCCGCCGGTCTCGCGCCCGGCTACGTCGGCGGCGGGCTTTTCGCGGACGACGCCCTCCCGCCCGCCGCCGCCGGCCGCGACGCTTGGCTCATCGCCGAGATCGACGAGAGCGACGGCACCATCGGCCGCTTCTCGCCCGCCCTCACCGTCGTCGTGAATCTCGACTGGGATCACCCCGACCACTACCGCACCCAGGCCGAGCTCGAGGCCGCCTTCGCCGCCCTGCTCGCCCGCACCACCGGCCCCGTCCTCCTCAACGCCGCCTGCCCGCCCTCCGCCCGCGCCGCCGCCGCCTCGCGCCCCGACGCGCTGACCTTCGGTAACCACGCCGACTACGCGCTCGTCTCCGCCGCGCCTGCCGGCACCGACCGCCAGGAAATCGCGCTCGGCGGGCGTTTCCCACTCGCCGCCGCCACCGTGCGCGCCTTCGGCGAGTTCAACGCCCTCAACGCCACCGCCGCGCTCGCCGCCGCCCACCTCATCGGCGCGCCGCTGCGCGCTGATTTGCTCGCCGCCTACGCGGGCGTGCGCCGCCGCCAGGCCCTGCTCGCCAGCGGCGAGGGCTTCGTGGTGGTCGAGGACTACGCCCACCACCCGGCCGAGATCGCCGCCCTCCTCGCCGGCTTGCGCGCCCGCGTGCCCGCCGGCGGTCGCCTGCGCGTGGTTTTCCAGCCTCACCGCTTCAGCCGCACCGCCCAGTTCCGCGCCGCCTTCGCCTCCGCCCTCGGCGCGGCCGACGCGCTCTACCTGCTCGATGTCTACGGCGCGGGCGAAACCGCCCTGCCCGGCGGAGGCTCCGTGGATCTCGCCGCGACTTTCCGCGCCGCGCACCCCGGTGTGCCGCTCGTCTATCTGCCCTGCGAGCATGCGCCGGTTTTTGCGCGCCTCTCCGCCGAGCTGCGCCCCGGCGATCTGGTCGCCATCGTCGGCGCGGGCGACCTCGATGGCTCCGCCCGGGTCTGGCTGGCCAGCCTCGACCGCGCCGCGTGGTGGGATCGGGTCGCCGCCGCCCTCGCGCCCCACGTCTCCCCGGAGACCAAACTCCTGCGCGAGGCCCTGCTCGGCCCCAAGACCACTCTCGGCGTCGGCGGCGCCGCCCGCCTCTACGCGGACCCGGCCCACGACGCCGACCTGGTGCGACTCGTCCGCGCCGCCCACGCGATCGGCCTGCGCGTGCTCCCGCTCGGGCGCGGCTCCAATCTCCTCGTCCCCGACGAGGGCGTGGACGCCCTTGTGGTCAGCCTGCGCCACCCGTTTTGGGAAAGTTTCGCGCCCCTCGCCGACGGCGGGCTGCGCGTCGGCGCCGGCCTGCGACTCAAAAATCTCTGCGGCCTCGCCGCCAAGGCCGGCCTCGTCGGCTTCGAGTTTCTCGAAGGCATCCCGGGCAACGTCGGCGGCGCCCTGCGCATGAACGCCGGGGCGATGGGCGGCTGGATGTTCGACGTGGTCGAGAGCGTCGAGCTCGTCACCCTCGCCGGCGATCGTCGCACTTTGCCCAAGAGCGCCATGCACGTCGACTACCGGCACTGCGCCGAACTCGACGCCGCCATCGCGCTCGGCGCCACTTTGCGCGCGCCCGCCGCCGACCTCCGTCCGACCGCCGACATCGCGCTGCAGATCGACGCCTATCGCGACAAACGCCGCAAAACCCAGCCCCGCGAACCCTCCGCCGGCTGCATTTTCAAGAACCCGCCGGGCGACTCCGCCGGCCGCCTCATCGACGCCACCGGCCTCAAAGGCGAACGCGAGGGCGACGCCGAGGTCTCGCCCGTCCACGCGAATTTCATCGTCAACCACGACCACGCCCGTGCCGCCGATGTCATCGCGCTGGTCCGCCGCGTCCGCGCCCGCGTCGAGTCAGCCCACGGCGTCCGCCTCGAACCCGAAGTCCTCCTCTACGGCAAAGAGTGGAAAGACGTGCTCTAACTTCCCCCCGCATGGCCGCTTCCTCCGTCACCTCTGCTTTCCGCGTCACCGTACTGGCCGGCGGTGTTTCCTCCGAGCGCTCGGTTTCCCTCGGTTCCGGCGCCGCGTGCGCCGCCGCGCTCGCCCGCCTCTGGCCGACGCGCCTGCTCGACGTCACCGCCGACTCGCTTCCGCCCGGCCTCGACCCCGCCCGCGACCTCGTTTTTTCCACCCTGCACGGCACCTTCGGCGAGGACGGCGGCATGCAGCGCCTGCTCGACGCCGCCGGCGTCGTCTACGCCGGTTGCGACGCCCCCTCGTCCGCCCTCACCATGGACAAAGCCGCCACCAAACGCGCCGCCGCCTCGGTCGGCGTGCGCGTCGCCGCCGACCGCCTTTTCACCGTCTCCGCCACCGCCGCCCGCCCCGCCGCCGACGAACTCATCGCCGCGCTCGGCTCCGAAAACATCGTGCTCAAGCCCAACGACCAGGGCTCCTCCGTCGGTCTCGCCTTGCCCGAGGGTCGCGCCGCCATCGCCTCCGCGCTCGGTGCGCTCGCCCCCGGCGCCTGGATAGCCGAGCCCCGCCTGGTCGGCCGGGAACTCTCCGTCGGGGTGCTCGATGGCCGCGCCCTCGGCGTGGTCGAGGTCCGTCCGCGTTCCGGCGTCTACGACTTCGCGAGCAAGTACACCGCCGGGGCCACCGAGTATCTCGCCCCCGCGCCGCTCGGCGACGCCGTCACCGCCGCCGTACGCTCCGCCGCCGAAAAAGCCTTCTCCGCGTGCGGCTGCCGCGACTACGCGCGCGTCGA
>JBBRHC010000026.1:0-21253 GCA_038223295.1 Opitutales bacterium | reverse complement strand
GCACTTGGGCCATGCGCTTTAAAAACCCTTTTCTGCCACCCTTGTCAGTTTTTTTAACCCCTCCGACTGGCTCCGATTTGGGCCACCGCCATTCCCGCCTCCCGCTCCTTCGTGCCGGGGGAGTTCAGGATGTCTGAGGCTCGCGCGGGGGCGGGATGGTTGGCGGCGATTGGGTCGGCGGGGCTGGGATTCTCCGGCTTGGGTCCCCAAAACTGGGTTTCCGGCGAACCGTCGCTTGCCCCGGGCGGGGGCGTCCTTGCCTTTTCGTTTTTTTGCGCCCTCCTCGCCCGCTTCTTCGTGATGCCCGACTCCGCCAGCAGTTCCTCCGCCACCTCGTCCCGGGGCTCGCGCCGTCCGCGCCCTGATCCTTTCGCCAACCCCGCTTCCGCGCCCGGTCGCGTGCCGCCACACTCCGTCGAAGCCGAGGAGCAGCTCCTCTCCGCCTGTTTGCTTGATGGCGGCGATGTGGTCGCGCGCTGTCTGGAGGGCAAGATCGCCGCTGCTTCTTATTACGTTCCAGCCAATCGGGTTATCTACGAAAAACTCCTTCAGCTCTATAACGATGGCAAACCCATCGACCTCGCCGTCCTCGCCGAGGAGCTGAAGACCACCCGCCAGCTCGACGAGGTCGGCGGCTACGCCTACCTCACGCGCATCAGCGGTCGTATCCCGACCACGGCCGGGGCGAGTTACTTTATCGAGAAGGTCCGTGAACTCGCTCTGCTGCGCGAAATCATCCGCGCCGCCACCGGCGCGGTGGAGAACTGCTACGGCTACACCGGCGGCATCCAGGAGTTCGTCGATAGGATCGAGCAGGACATGTTTCGCGTCACTCAAGAGCGCGTGGGCGACGGCGCCAAGCCCATGCGCGAGCCCACCCGCGAGGCCATGACTATCATCCATAAGATGCTCATGAAGAAGGGGGAGCTCACCGGCGTGAGCACCGGCTATAAGGACATTGATCGTTACCTTTTCGGTCTTCAGAAGTCCGAAATGATCGTGCTCGCGGGGCGTCCTTCCTGCGGCAAAACCTCCCTCGCGATGAACTTCGCCGAGCACGCCGCGCTGCCTGTGCGCGGCACCGGCGTCGCGACCCTCGTTTTCTCGCTCGAAATGAGCGCGGCCCAGCTCGCCCTGCGTCTGCTCTGCTCGCGTTCCCGCGTGAACATGAAGCTCTTGCGCGACGGCCTGCTCTCCAAAAACGGCGAGGAGCAACAGGAACTCCTGCGCGTGGCGGACGAGTTTACGAAATCGCCTCTCTTCATCGACGATTCCAGCTCGCTCTCCGTCATGGAGTTGCGCGCCAAGGCCCGCCGCCTGCACGCCCGCCAGCCGCTGGGGCTGATCGTGGTGGACTACCTGCAGTTGCTCAGCCCGAGCGATGGCACGGTGCCGCGCGAACAGCAGGTCGCCGAGGCGTCGCGTGGCTTAAAGGCGCTGGCCAAGGAACTTGCGGTGCCCGTCTTGGTGCTCGCCCAGCTTAATCGCTCCTCCGAAAAGGAGAATCGCGCGCCCCGCCTCTCCGACCTGCGCGAATCCGGCTCCATCGAGCAGGACGCCGACGTGGTGCTCATGCTCAACCGGCCAAAAGAGGAAAACGACAAATTCCAAGTCGCCAGCGGCACCATGGAGCTTTTCATTTCCAAAAACCGTAACGGCGAGGTAGGCGACTTAAAGCTTACCTTCCTCAACGCGATCACCCGTTTTGAAAACTACACCCAGTAATCCCGCCGCGCGCCTTTTCGCCCGGCTCGCGCTCACCGTCTCGCTTTTCGCCGCTCCCGCGCTGCCGCCTTTGTCGGCTCAGCCGGTGCCGTCCGCCCCCGCATCGACGGCGGCGGACGCCTCGGGCGCCGTCCGCGTGGGCTCCATCGGCGTGCGTTTCAACGGCCCGGCCAATGTCTCGGAGCAGCTCGTGCGCGCCAACATGCAGCTCCAAGAGGGCTCGGGGTTGGAGGATACGCTGATCGACCGCGATATCCGCTCCCTCTACCGCACCGGCCAGTTCGAGTTCATCGAGTTTAAGCGCTCCGCCTTGGTGGGTGGCCGGGTGGATCTCGTGGTCGAGGTCACCCCGAAGTTTCGCGTCAGCAAGGTGAGTTTCGAGGGCAACGTTAAGGTGAAGGACAAGCGCCTCGCGAAAGAGGCCCTGACCAAGGAAAACCTCCCCCTTGACGAGCGCCAGGTGAAAGAAGACGCCGAAAAGGTCCGCGAGTTTTACCAGAAATCCGGATACAACCAGTCTAAGGTCGAATACCGCATCGAGCGCGACCGCGCCACCGGCCTGGGCCGCGTTTTCTTCGACGTGCAGGAGGGCCAAAAAGTCCGCATCCGCAAGGTCGAATTTGCCGGCAACGACAACGTCAAGACGCGTAAATTGCGCAAAGAGATCGAGACCAAAAAGTGGAACTGGTTCTCTTGGCTGACCGACACCGGTCGTTTCCGCGACGACCGCTACGAGACGGATTTCGACAAACTGCGCGACTACTACCGCGAGCAAGGCTTCCTCGACGTCGAAATCGACCCCGCCAAGGTCAAGTTCGACTACCCCAAGCCCAACCGCCTCGTCCTCACCTACACCATCGTCGAGGGCCGGCGCTACAAGGTCGGCGACATCACCATCAGCGGAAACAAACTCTACCCGACCGAGCGGCTCATCCCGTTGTTGAGGCTCAAAACTGGCGACACTTTCGCCCCTTCCGCAGTCGAGAAGGATCAGAAGACGCTCGAGGACTTCGTGGGCAAAGACGGCTACGTGGACGCCCGGGTGAGAATAGTGCGCAAGCCCAACCTGGAAACCGGTGCCATCGATCTCGAGTATGAATATAGCGAGGGCGAAAAGTTCTCCGTCGAGTCCATCCGCTTGGAGGGCAACACCAAAACCAAGAGCATCGTCGTCCTGCGAGAACTCGTGCTCGCCCCCGGCGAGGTGTTTAGCACCGTGCGTATGAACACTTCGAAGCTCCGGCTTGAGAACACGCGCTTCTTCGAGGAGGTCAACATGAGCCCCGAGCCGACCAACCTCCCCGGTCGTCGCAACCTCAAGATCGCTGTGCGAGAAGGCCGCACTGGCAATCTCACCTTCGGCGCGGGCTTCAGCTCACTCGAACGCGCCATCGTGTTCGCCGAGATCAGCCAATCCAATTTCGACCTCTTCAACCGCAAGAGCTTCTTCCAAGGAGATGGTCAAAAATTTCGTCTTCGTCTCCAGCTCGGTTCCCGCTCCAGCGAGGCCACGCTCAGCTTCGAGGAGCCTTGGTTTCTGGAACGCGAACTAGCCCTTGGTTTTTCGCTCTATCGCTCATCTTCCGACTTCTTCAGCAACGTTTACCAGGAGACCCGCACCGGTGCCGAGGTCTATCTGCGCAAACGTCTCTTCGAACTCGTGGAGGGCCGTCTCGGCTACACCATCGAGCTCGTGGACATAGCGGACGTGGATCGCCAGACCGCGCCCTTCCTCATCGACGAAGAGGGCGAGCGCTCCGTTTCCAAACTCACGTTCAAGCTCTCGCGCGATACCCGCGACCGCCTCAACAACACCACACGCGGCAATCGCGTCGAACTTGGCACCGAGCTCGCCGGCGGCGCATTTGGCGGCGAGACCGATTACTACCGCGTCGAGCTGCGCGCCGCTCAATTCTACAAAACGTTCGATACCCTCAACCAAGTTATCTCCTTCATCGGGCGTGTGGGAGTGATCGACGAATACGGCGACAGCGACCGAGTGCCCTTTTTCGACCGGCTTTTCTTAGGCGGACCCAACTCGCTGCGCGGTTTCGAAAATCGGCAGGTGGGTCCAAAGGACGAAGTCGGACTGCCCGACGGCCCGCTCCCCGACCCGCCCGATCTGGGCACCGACACCGATACCGACGGCGCCGGACCCGACACCGATACCGACGGGCCCACCATCATTACGCCCGACCCCGATGCCGCAGTTGCGGCCAGCTTTGAGGCGCTCGGAGGTAAAACCTATGGCTTCGCCAGCGTGGAATACACCATCGAGATCGTTAACCCCCTGCGCGTTGCGGTATTTTACGACGTCGGTTTTGTCAATTCGGAGGCGTGGAATTTTGACACATCGGGATACAACGACAATTTCGGCGTGGGCCTCCGCCTCGAGGTCGGTGGCGCGCCTCTCAGCCTTGACTTTGGTATACCAATCACGGCGGACGAACGTAACGACCAAGGCGTGCAGTTTAATTTTTCCTTTGGCACCCGCTTCTGATTAGCGTGTCGTTCCCTTTCCGCTCCAGCACCCATCCCTAAACTCACCCGCATGAACAAGCTATTCACCACTTTGCTCGCCATCACGGCGTTCGCTGGCGTCACCGCCTCGCCTTCCATTGCGCAACCCGCGCCCAAAATCGTCATCGTCGACATGGCCAAGCTCCTCGACGGGCACCCTGAGACCGAGGAACAGAACGCCAAACTCAAAGGGGACGAAGGCAAAGCGAACGAAGAGCTGGAAAAATTGAACAAAGAGGGCCAGGACCTCGTGGCCGTGCTCAAGGATCTCGAAGAAAAGGGCAAAAACCCCGCCCTCGCCACCGAGGCCAAGGAAAAACTCCAAACCGAGATGCGCGCCAAGATCGAGGAGATCCAGCGCAAGCAGAACGAGGTGCAGTCCTTCCGTGGAAATACCCAACGCTCGCTTCAGCAGCGTATCCAGAATTTCCGTAAGGTGATGTTTGAAAAGATCAGCGTCGTCGTCACCGAGGTCGCCAAGAAGAAGAACGCCAACCTCGTGATCGACAAATCCGGCTTCACCCACATTGGCGTCAGCCCAATCATCTACTCCGATGATGCCTACGACATCACCGAAGAGGTGTTGAAAGAGCTCACCAAAGGACGCCCCGCCGCCTCCACCCCCGCTTCCGCCACCGATGACGGCGCCAAGGTTACCTTCCCCGGCTCGAAGTAATTCGTAGCAAATCCGCCCGCCTTCCCTGGCCCGATGCCCCGCGCATCGGGCCTTTTTATGGCCGTCTCCCCGGGAACACCGAGCCGCTCGGTCGGCGTCCATCAAAATCGTTTCCAAAATTTCGCGGCTTCGTGTCCATTGGCTGCTCTTTTCCGCCATGACCCTCGCTTTCAGCGCCGCCGAACTCATCACCTTGCTTGCCCCCCGCGCCACACGCGGCGCCACCACCGCGACCATCCGTCAGATCGCCGCGCTGAAGGATGCCCGGCCCGGCGATCTCTCTTTCCTCGGCAACCCCAAGTATAAACCCGAGGTCGGCGCCACCCGTGCCTCCTTGGTGCTTCTCCCCGCCGACTACGACGGCGAGCCCGCCGCCGACCAGCTTTTCCTGCTCGTGGAAAACCCTTCCGCCGCGCTCGCCACCCTTTGCGCCCGCCTCGAAGCGGCGCTCTGGCCGCGCCCCGCCGCCGGTATCCACCCGAGCGCGAGCATCGATCCGAGCGCGAGCATCGATCCCACCGCCACCATCGGCCCGCTGTGCGTGATCGAGGCGGGCGTCGTCGTCGGCCCGCGCACCTTCTTGCACGCCCAGGTCTTTCTTGGATGCGCCGCCCGGGTCGGCGCGGATTGCTGGTTCCGGGCCGGCGTCCATCTCGCCGCGGAAACCATCATCGGAGACCGCGTGCATCTGCACCCCGGCGTCGTGCTCGGCAGCGATGGTTTCGGCTACGAATCCTCCACTGGGCTCCACGTGAAAATCCCCCAGGTCGGCCAGGTCGTCATCGCCGACGATGTCGAAATCGGGGCCAACACCACCATCGACCGCGCCCGGTTCAGCCGCACCTACGTGGGCCAAGGCACAAAAATCGATAACCTCGTCATGATCGGCCACAACGTCGTCATCGGTCGCCACTGCATCCTCTGCGCCCAGGTGGGTATCAGCGGTAGCACTACCCTGGAGGACTACGTCGTCCTCGGCGGCCAGGCCGGCATCGCCGGCCACCTTCGCCTCGGCAAAGGCGCCAGGACCGACGGTCAGACCGGCGTGAACCGCGACCTGGAAGCCGGGGTTATCATGAAGGGCTCGCCCTGCCTGCCTTTTCAGTTGGAGCAGCGCATCAACATCCTCCGTCAGCGCCTCCCCGATCTTTTCCGCAAGGTCGACACCCTCGCCTCCGAACTCGCCGAGCTCAAAGCCAAGGTTTGATCCCGTCGCGCGGCCCGCGACCGCCTCCGAAGGTAGGGCGTGACCGCGGGGCGCGCCGCGAGTCACCCGGCCTGACAACTCCCTGACATACGCCTGACCCTGCGGTGACAACTCGCCAACCCGATTCAGGTAAGGTGGCGACGTTATGAAACCCATCGCCTCTCTCATCCTTCTCGCCGCCTGCGCCTTCGCGTGGGCGGGCTTTAAACCCGCGCCCGTCGCGGCCGACGAATCGGTTGCCCTGCGCGTCGAGCTCGACCGTCCCGTCCTGCCGGCCGACTCGCGCGAGATCGTCATCGTCAAGGTCGCCCTCACCGGCGCGCGTTCGGCCCTGCCCGCCAGTCGCACCCCGGTCAACCTCGCCCTCGTCATCGACAAGTCCGGCTCCATGAGCGGCGATAAAATCGAGCATGCCCGCGAGGCCGCGCTCGAGGCCGTGCGCCGCCTCTCCGCCGGCGATATCGTGTCCCTGATCATGTACGACAACGGCGTGCAGACGCTGATCCCGGCTCGTCGCGTGGGCGACGGCGAGGCGCTCTCCGCCGCCATCGCCGGCATCCACGCCTCCGGCGGCACCAATCTCCACGGGGGCGTCGTCGCCGGCGCGGCCGAGCTGCGCAAACACATCGAGGGCGGCTTCGCGCACCGCGTTTTGCTGCTCTCCGACGGCCTGGCCAACGTCGGCCCGCAGACGCCCGAGGCGCTGGGCTCGCTCGGCGCGCAGTTGGTGCGCGAAGGCATCTCGGTGACGACCATCGGGCTCGGCCTCGATTTCAACGAAGACCTCATGACGCGCCTCGCCCGCCGCAGCGACGGCAACACCTACTTCGTGCAAAACAGCCACGACCTCGGTCGCATTTTCAACGAGGAGCTCGGCGACGTGCTCAGCATCGTGGCGCGCCGCCTGGTGGTGGAGATCGATTTCCCCGCCGGCGCCCGCCCCGTGCGCATCGTGGGCCGCGAGGGCCGCGTCGAGGACCGGCGCGTCCTCGTGGAGCTGAACCAGCTCTACGACGGGCAGGAGAAATTCGCCCTCGTCGAAGTGGAGCTGGAGCCCGCGAAACGCGGCTCGTCCCGCGAGGTTGCCCGCGCCCGCGTGCGCTACGAGGATGCCGCCGCCGCCCGCTCCGCCAGCCAGAGTGCGCGCGTGGCCGCCAGTTTCACCGCCGAGCGCGAAGAGGTGGTGCAAGCCGCCAATCACCGCGTCCAGGCCGACTACGCCGACAACCGTCTCGCCGAGGCGAAGGACGAGGTCGTCGCCCTGGTCGATGCCGGTCGCCGCGACGAGGCCGCCGCCCGTCTGCGCGCGGTGGGCGACGCGCTCACCGTGATGGGAAAAGAATACGACAACGTCACCGTCATCGCCGTCTCCGCGTCCGCGCCCGCGGCCGCCGCCAAGGTGCAGGCCGAGGGCTTGAGCAACGCCGAGCGCAAGGACTACCGCGCCAAGTCCCAGCAAACCTACAACCAGCAGCGCGCCGAATGACGAGGGTCGGGCGGGACCGCCGCGCCCGCCGCTCCGAACACGCCGACGCCGGCGTTGTATCGCGCCACGCCTCGTTCAAACGTTTCCCCCCGTGACCGCCACCACCCGCCGCCTCTGGCTCTACGGCCTGTTGCTTTTGCTGCCGGCGCTCTGCGTCGGGGCGCTCGCCATCGGCCTGCTCGAGCGGGAGCAGCGTCGCCTCGACGAGCGGGAACAAGTGGCGCGCGATACGCGGCGCGCGGCGGTGGAGACGCGGGCCCGCCTCATCGCCGAGAATATCGAGCTCCTGCTCGGCGACGTGCAGTCCACCTTGATGACGACTTTGCGTGAGGCGCCGGCCACCGAGCCGCGCGCGTTTCTCTCCGAGTGGCAGGCGACCAACCCGCTCGTGCGCGATGTGTTTCGCGCCACCGCCGAGGGCCACCTCGTGTGGGGCGCGACCGGTGATACCCTACGCGCCTGGCTGGCCCAGGGCGCTCCCTGGCACGACACTCCGGCCCGCCCCGCCGCACCGACCGCCCTCGGCGCGGAATCTGAACGCTCGAAGGACGTGCGTTCGCAGTCGCAGCAATTGGGTGATGCTTTTATCACCTCGGGGCGCGGGTCGGTCGCCGTGCCGGAGGCCGCGAGTCAGGCGCGGCGCGACGAGGAACTCGCCCGCCGAGACATCTCCACCAACGTGGTTCAATACCAGCGCGCGCGGCAGGAGATCCAGGAGGTCGCCAAGGTGCGCAACTACGGCGACGTCGCGGCCAAAAGCGCCGCTTCCGCCGTGGCGACTTCCGTGGCGGCTTCGGCTCCGATGCCCGCGCCCGCCGCGGCCTTCCCGCCCGGCTCCGCCGCGCCGGTCGTCGCGCCGGTTGCCGCCGCGCCGTCCGCGTTTGCGGGGATCGCGCCGCCTCCGCAGGAAGACGCCTTGGCGGAAAAAAAGGCGGATGCCTTCTTTGCGACGCCAGCCGCCGAAGTACTTTTCGAGCCCATCACGCGCTCGGGCTGGACGCCCTGGCGCGCGGCGGATGGCCTCCATCTTTTTGGCTGGCGCGAGTTGCCCGACCGCACGGTCGTCGGCCTCGAGTTGCGACTCGACGCGATCAAGGCGCGCCTCGGCGAGGTTTTTCCCGCCACCCCCGAGGCCGGGGAGGCCTACGCGCTGCGCGACTCCGGCGGCGACGACTGGCATCAGGTGGGCGATGCCGCGTTGCCGGTGGCCCTGGAGGTGCCGCTGGCGGCGGCCGCGCTGCCCGGCTGGCGGGTGGCGGGCGCTTTCGCGGGGATGGATCCCGGATCGGCCAGGGGCGGGTTTTTCGTGCTGGGCGCGGCGCTCATCGCGCTGCTCGTGTGCGCCATCCTGGGCGCGGGCGCCTTGCTGGTGCGGCAGGCGCGGCTGAGCGAGGCGGAGGCGGCGCAGAAAACGTCGTTTGTCGCGAATGTGTCCCACGAGTTGAAGACGCCGCTGACCACGATCCGCCTCTACGCCGAGCTGCTAGCGCAGGGGCGGGTGCGTGAGGAGTCGAAACGCGCGGACTACCTGGCGACCATCGGCACCGAGACGCAGCGCCTCGCCCGACTGGTCGGCAACGTGCTCGATTTCAGTCGGTTGGAGCAGGGGAAAAAGAGATACGATCGCGCCGAGTTTGATCTCGCGGCGGAGCTGCGACGGCTGGCCGGGATGCATGGCCCGCGCCTCGTCGAGGCGGGGCTCGAGCTGCGCGCCGAGCTGCCGGCGACCCTGATCGTGAACACCGATCGCGACGCGCTGGAACAGATCGTGCTCAACCTTTTCGACAACGCCTGCAAATACGCCGCCGGGGGCGGCGAGGTTTTGTTGGCGCTGCAAACGCGGTCGGACGGCGTGGCGGTGAGGGTCGCCGACCGGGGTCCGGGCGTGGCGACCGGGGAGCGCGAGCGCATCTTCGAGAAATTTCACCGCGTGGACGAACGCCTGACCGCCGAAAAATCCGGCGCGGGCCTCGGCCTGAGCATCGCGCGCCAGCTCGCGCGCGGGCTGGGCGGGGACCTGCGCTGCGAGGCGCGCGCGGGGGGCGGCGTGGAGTTCGTGCTGACATTGCCGGGAAGATAGAAACCCGTTTTATGAAAGCCCGCATCCTGATCGCCGAAGACGATCTCAACATCCGTCTCGGGCTCGCCGCCACGCTGGAGAGCGAGGGCTACGAGGTCGTCGCCGCCTCCGACGGCGCGCAGGCGCTGAAGCTGTATCCGCAGTCCAAATACGATCTCGTCGTGCTCGACGTCATGATGCCCAGGGCCAGCGGCTACGACGTATGCCGCGGGTTGCGCGCGGGAGGCGCGACGCTGCCGATCCTGTTTCTCACCGCCAAGGGCGAGGAGGTGGACAAGGTCGTGGGCCTGAAACTGGGCGCCGACGACTACGTTGTGAAACCCTTTGGCGTCCACGAGTTGCTCGCGCGCGTGGAGGCCCTGCTGCGACGCGGCCGCGCGTCGATGGCGGCCCCGGCAACCCGGGGCGAGGCGTTGCCCCCGGTCTTTCGTATCGGCGTGGCGGAACTGGACCGGCGCTCGTTCAGTGTGCGCCGCCCGGGACGCGAGGCGGAATCGTTGACGGCGCGCGAGCTGAAGTTGGCGGAGGTTTTCGCGGCGCATGCGGGCGAGACTTTGACGCGCGACCAGTTGCTGAACGCGGTGTGGGGCGTGGGGTATTTTGGCACCACCCGGACGCTCGATCAGCACGTGGCGCAGTTGCGGAAAAAAGTGGAGGCCGACCCCGAATCGCCGCGCGCCATCGTCACGGTCCACGGCGTCGGCTACCGCTGCATGGTATCGTAGGGCACAAAACTCCCGTGAAAGTCCGGGGTTTTGCACACAGGGTTTGCGCTCGGCGGCGGGTCGATTCTGGTTGGCGATATGCACCCGCTTCCTCCCGCCGTCTCGCGTCGCAACGTAATCAAGACCCTCGGCGCCGGCGCCGCCCTGCTCTCGCTGGGGCGCGTGACGGGTGGTTCGGCCGCCGCCGCCGAGCCGACTGTGGCGAATAATCCGCCGGTCGGCGGCACCGCCCAGCCGTTTGCGTTGCCCAAGCTGGCCTACGCCTATGATGCGCTCGCCCCCCATTTCGATGCGCGCACGATGGAGATTCACTACACCAAGCATCACCAGACCTTCGTCACGACCGCGAACAAGGCGCTGGAGGCGCGGCCCGATTTGCGCGAACTGACCGCCGAACAGTTACTGGAGCGGCTCGACGCCTTCGCCGAGCCCCTGCGCACCATCTTGCGCAACCACGTGGGCGGCCACTTGAACCACTCGTTTTTTTGGTCGGTCCTTGCCACGCCCGCCGAGTATAAAACAGGTCCGCTGCGGGCGGAAATTGATCGCCGATTCGGCACCTTCGAGGCTTTCCAGAAGGAGTTTACGCAAGCCGCGATGACCCGCTTCGGCAGTGGCTGGGCCTGGCTGGTCTGGAAAAATGGCGAACTCGAGGTGACCTCCACCGCCAACCAGGATTCTCCCCTCATGGCCGGCACGCCGCCGATCATCGGGCTCGATGTGTGGGAACACGCCTACTACCTCGAGTATCAAAATCGGCGCGCCGATTACGTGAGTGCTTTCTGGAAAGTGCTAAACTGGAACGCCGCCGAGGCGGCCTACGCGGCGGCGGCGGCTTGAGCGCGGACACCGGGCCTTTCACGGAAACGCAGGTCTCCTCCGAGCTAAACGAAAGGAATAAAAAAGCCGCTCACGGAATGAGCGGCTTTTTGGCGAACAGGGGACGCGGGACGCGCATCCCTGGGGTTCTGAGTCCTTACAAACTGACGGCTACCTTGGCCTGACCGGCGCGGGCGCGGCCTTGGGGGCTGGCGGCCGGGGATTTGGCGAAAAACTCGAGTACGTGGGTGATATTGACGTAGCCCTCGGATTTGAGCTGCTCTTCGACTTCCTTGATCGCCACCGCGAGGCGGGCGCTGGTGTCGGCGTCGAGATCGCGAATCTCCTGCGTGTCTTTGGCGACGATGTGGTAGACGGGGGTTTTGCCGTCGTTGAGCTGGTAAAGGCTGGTGCCGTTATGGAAGAACGAACGGCGCACGAGGCCGATGTCTTCAAAAGCACCGAGGCAACGGTAAACTGTTACCAAATCGCAAGATTTGTTATCTAGCTCGGCGTGGATCTGCTCGATGCTGATGGGTTGGGAGCGCGCGATAAGCACGCTGATGATGGCGATGCGGGGCTGCGTGATGCGCAAGCTGGCTTCGCGCAGGCGTACGCAGGCGGCGTCAAGCCGGGCTTGGGAATCGACCGCGCCGGGCGAGCTGCCCGTCAACGGGTGATTGGTCTGAGTGGAGGATATCATGGTGATCTTTGTCTTGAAGGGGTTGGTGAAAAATTGTTGTCACTGAATTGAAACACAAACGGTAAAAGGATTATTTCTGTTGAGTAGTATCACCCAAAGCTAACTACCTAGGGCAGTTTACCCAGCTTTTGAAAGGCAAAGATTGCGTGCGGGCGCTTGTTTGTCCCACTTTCAGGCTAGTCCCTATGCCCGAACTCGACGTAAACGCGATTATCAGTCTCATCCGCAAGGAAGACACGCGGTTTGACCGTATGGCCTACACTTTTGTGCGCGATGGATTGGAGCATGCGGTGAAGGAGCTCAAGAAGCGCGATGCGGCCCGCGCCAAAGTATCAAAACATCTCAGTGGACGCGAGCTGTCCGAGGGCTTGCGGGCCTATGCGCTGGAGCAGTTCGGGCCTTTGACCAAAATCGTTCTTAACTCCTGGGGTTTGTTCGAAACCAGTCATTTTGGTGATATCGTTTATAATCTTATCGAATATAATGTATTCAGCAAAACCGAGGGGGATCGCAGAGAGGATTTCGCCGACGTGTATACATTCGACAATGCGTTTGTGACGCCGTTTCACCCTCGCGAGCGCCGCTTGCCGCTCCCGAGTTTGGCCGAGACGGAATAGCGTTTGTCGAGGGCGGCATCGGGGGTGGGCGGGTAATCGTCGCCGGGTTGTGACGATCCGCCATTGGTCATTGGACATTGGTCCTTGGACATTCACGGTAAGCGCCAATGCCTTCCCTGCTCGCACCCGCCGACCGCCGTCTCCTCGAACGCCTTTGGGCCCAACCCGTTTACCGCACCGAACTCGAAAACGGCGTGATCCTGCTCGTGCAGCCCGACGACGCGGCTCCGGTCGTCTCCGTCCAGGTTTGGGTGAAAACCGGCAGCCAGCACGAGGGCGCGCTCCTCGGCGCCGGCCTCTCGCATTACCTCGAGCATCTGCTGTTCAAGGGCACCACGCGACGCGCCGGCCGCGAGATATCCGCCACCGTCCAGGCCCACGGCGGCTCGATCAACGCCTACACCACCTACGACCGTACCGTTTACTACATCGACCTGCCCGCGCCGCACATGGAGGTCGCGGTCGATCTGCTCGCCGACATGACGTTGCAGAGCACGTTGCCGGCCGATGAGGTGACGCGCGAGCGCGACGTCATCCTGCGCGAGATCGCCATGGGCGACGACGACCACGATCGCCGGCATTGGGACGCCCTCGCCCGCACCGTCTTTAAAAACCATCCCCTGCGCGAGCCCGTCATCGGCCATCGCGACGTGTTCTCCGCCGTCACCCGCGAGGAGTTGCTCGCCTACTACCGCGAACGTTACGCGCCCAACAACCTCGTCGTCGTCATCGCCGGCGACATCACCGCGGAGGCCGCGCGCGCCAGCGTGGAAAAACACTTCACGCCCGTCGCGCGTCGCCGCCTCGCCCCCGTTTATCAACCCGCCGAGCTGACCCAGCTCGCGCCCCGCCGCCGTCGCGACACCGCCGAGGTCGAGCAATCCCGCGGCGCCATCGCCTGGCCCACCGTCGCGCTCACCCATTCCGACGCGCCCCTGCTCGACCTGCTCGCGGTGGTGATCGGCTACGGCGACAGCTCGCCCCTCTGGCAAACCCTGCGCGAGCAACAGCGCGTCGTGCACAGCATCGACGCCCACCACTGGTCGCCCGGCGAGGCGGGCATGTTCGCGCTCTTCTTCAGTTGCGATCCCGAGAAACGCGAGGCCGCCGAACTCGCCGTTCGCGGCGAGCTGGACCGCATCGCCACCAAGGGCTTTACCCGCCCCGAGCTCGCGCGCGCCGTGCGCCAGCTCGTGGTCGGCGAGATCAGCGGCCGCAAGACCACCTCGCGCCGCGCCGCCCGCCTGGGCTCGGCCGAGGTCGTCGCGGGCGACCTGGAGTTTAGCCGCACTTGGTTCGCCCGCGTCGCCGCCGCCACGCCGGCCGAGTTGACACGCGTGCTCCGCGCCTGGCTGACCCCGCGGCGCGAAAACACCGTCTCGCTCGACCCCGTGCCCAAGCCCGTCGTCGCCAAAGCGACCAAGGCCACGCTCCCCGTCCCCGCCGCCGACTGGACGCCCAGGACCTTGCCGAACGGCGTGCGCCTGCTCCTGCGCCGCGACCAGCGCCAGCCCAACCTCCACCTCCAGCTCATCTGCGAGGGCGGCCCGCTCTACGAGACCGCCGGCAAACGCGGCGCCACCGCCCTCCTCGCCACGCTGCTCACGAAGGATACCGCCGCGCGCGCCGCCGCCGCCGTCGCCGCCGCCATCGAGACGGTGGGCGGCAGCTTTTCCCCGATGTCGGGCAACAATACCTTCGGCCTCGCCGTCGAGGTGTTGCCGGGCGACGCCGCGCTCGCGGTCGAGTTGCTCCGCGACGCCGTGCTCACCCCGGCCTTTGCCGCGCGCACCTTTGCGGTGGAGCAGGAAGCCGAGCTGGCCCAGCTCCAGCAGGACGAGGACGACGTGGTGAGCGCCGGCCACCGCCTGGCGCGGAAAAAATTCTTCGGCGAGCACCCCTTCGCGCTCGATGCGCACGGCGACGCGGAGGGCGTGAAGGCGCTAAAACCCGCCGACCTGCGCGCGCTCTGGAAAAAACTCGCGGTCGGCGGCAACGTGGTCGTGGCGGTGGCGGGCGATTTTGAGGAAAAGACGCTCCTGCCCGCGCTCACCGCGTGGCTGGCCAAGCTGCCCAAAGGCGCCGCGCCCGCCCGCCCGGCCCGCCACCAGCCGGCCCGGGCCGCGCTGCATGCGCACGCCCGCGAGTGCTCGCAGGCCCTGGTCTTCGACGCGTTTCCCGGCCCCGGCGCGCTCGCCCCCGACGACACCCGCGCGGCGGTCCTCCACGAAATCCTCAGCGGCATGGCCGCGCGGCTGTTTGAACGTGTGCGCGAGGAAAAAGGGCTCGCCTACTTCGTGAGCGCCAGTCGCGTGGCCGGCATCGATGACGGCATGTTTTATCTCTACGCCGGCACGCAGCCGGGCAAGGAGGACGAGGTCTTGGCCGAGTTTGACGCCGAGCTGGCGCGGCTGGCGGCGGGCGAGATCGAGCCGGCGGAGCTGTCGCGGGCGATCACGCGCCTGCAGGCCTCGCGCCGCATGCGTTTGCAGACCAATGCCGCGCGCGCCGGCGAGGCGGCGGTGCGCACTTTGCTCGGCCTGCCCCTGGAGACACTGGCCGAGTGGGACGCGCGCTTCGCGGCGGTGACGGCGGCCGAGCTGGCGGCCTTCGTGCGCACCTGGCTGACGGGCAAGAAGCGCCAGCGTTTGGTGGTGCGTCCGCGGTGAAACCGGCGTAGGCATCGCGGGTCCCAAACCCCCGATGCTCATGAAGACTCATACCCCGAATCCGCGTTTCCAGCCGTGCGCCGCCGCTCTGTTCACTTGCCTGCTGTTGCCGGCGTGGCCCGTCGGCGCGCGGGCGCAGGACAAGTTGGCGGACAAGCCACCCGCCCCGAGCGTGGTGCGCCGCTACGATAAAAACAAAGACGGCCTGCTCGACGAGCAGGAGGCGGCGAAGTGGAAGGCGGATCTCGCCGCCAAGCGCGAGCAGTACGCGAAGGAGCGCGCGGAGCTTCTGGAGAAATACGACGCCGACAAGGACGGCAAAATCAGCGACGCGGAAAAAGCCGCCGCCAAACTCGGAATGGGCCGCGACCGCACCGAGCGCGACTCGCTGAAAGCCAGGGAGAAAGATACGAAACTGAAGACCGAGAAGGACCAGCTCGAACGCGAACTCGCGGATAAAGCGGCGTCGGGAAAAACCAGCGAGGCCGACAAAAACCCCGCGGGCGCCCCCGCCAAAGAAAGCGGCATGATGGGCGAAACCATGACCGGCGAAACGATGGCGGCCGAGCCCATGATGGCGGAGTGAGGCCGACGGATTTTCGGTCGCGGAGGACACGGTGCGTGGACTCAGAGAAAAGCTGGACGAAGAGAAAACCCGACTGGTGACACAGGAAAGGAAGGCCGAATCCGAAGATCAGACGTTACGGCCTACGAGGTCGGGCGAAAGAGGGGGGTCGCGGAGGTGATGTTTTTGCCGTCGTAGGCCAGGGCGTAGAGCGGCACGGGCGGGTCTTTGGCGAGGCGTTTGACCAGGGCGGGGTCGGTGCGCTTGGAGAGTTCGAGGAAGTGCAGGCCGGCGGCGTCGCAGGCGAGCAAGCGGGCGTAAGGTTTGAAGACTTCCGGGCGGCCGAGCACGCGGGCGTAGTGGGGGCCGAAAGCGGGTTCGGCGAAGCTAGTCGGAGCGGCGGGGGTGGCCGGGGGCGACTCGGTGGCGGAGGTGGCGAGGGCGGGGGACGGGAGGGTTTCGAGCACGAGGCAACTGTACGCTTGGCTGCGGAGATCGACGCCGGCGCGGTGGGCGAAGCGGACCCAGTCGGGGGAGTTTTGCACGCCGGGCGGGGGCTCGGCGAAGAAGTGGCACCAGTCGCGCGCGTTGGTCTCGAGGAAGAGCGGGCAGTTCTCGCGGTGGGTGCAGGGGGCGATGATGCGGTGGGCGGCGCGCAGGCCGTCCCGCACGGTGGCGAGGGCGCGGCTGTCGGCATGGGTGCCAGGCTCTATCCAGAGGACGCAGGCGGCGCGGGCGGCCAAGGCGAGGAGCGCGGCGCGAGCCCCGGGGGCGAGCTCGTTGAGCACGTGGCTGACCACGAGGGTAAACGGCGGCTGCGAGGAGGAAACGGCTGGCGCGGGGTCGAGGGTGGCGGCGTCGGCGAGCGGCAGGTCGGGGAAGGTTTCGCGGGCGCGGGTGGTGGCGAAGGCGACGGCCTCGGGGCTGTGGTCGGCGAGGGCGAGGGCGCGGAAATGGGCGGGGCCGAAGGCGGCTAGCACGCGGCGGGCGGCGACGCCGCTGCCGCAGCCGAAGTCGAGGAGCACGGTGGAGGGGGGCGGGGACCAGCGGCGGAGGCGGAGCTCGTGGAGGAGGGCGTCCCACTTCCACCCGATGCGCTCGGCGTAGGTCGCGTCGTAGGCGGCGAGGGTGTCGTGGTTTTGCCAATACGGGCCGGACGCGGCGGCGTCGCGGGCGAGGAAGGTGGCGCGGAGGCGGTCGAGGGCGGACCAGTCGAGACGATCAAGATCGGGCATGGAGGGCGAGCGGGGCGGAGCGTGGGTTGGGTCCGAAAGTCAGGGGCGTGCGGAGGGCGGGTGCGAGTCAGGCGAGGTCGAAGCCGAGGTGGCGTGCGAGGCGGTGTTCGCGGATGCCGTAAAAAGCGGCGAAGGCGCGGGCGCGGGCGAGGGCGGCGGGCGAGGCGATAGGCGCGGGCAACCCCGTGGCGGCGGCAGGCGCGGCGGGACGGTGCGCGACGATGAGCAGGTTTTTGGCGGTGTGCTCGGTGGAGATAAACTCGAAGACCTTGGTGCGGTAGCCGGCGGCTTCGAGGAGTTGGGCGCGCAGGGCGTCGGTGACGAACTCGGCCTGGCGTTCTTGGAAAATGCCGTGGCGCAGGGCATCCGCCAGGACGGGGGGCGCGGTGAGCTGGGCGCGCAGTTCTTTTTGGCAGCAGGGGGAGACGACGAGCAGGCGCGCGCCGGCGACATGGCCGGCGGCGAGGGCGTCGTCGGTGGCGGTATCGCAGGCGTGAAGGGCGATCAGCACGTCGAGCACGTCGAGCGGGCCGAGGCCACCGAGGCCGGACTGGGCAGGTGCGCGCGACGGGTCGAAATGACGAAGGTCGAACGTCGAATGACGAAGGGGATCGGAGTCGAAATGGGGGGCGGGCGTGGGGGTGGGGATGTCGCCTTGGAGGAAGTGGAGGTGGGGGGCGAAACCGCACTCGGTGGCGACGCGGTTGCAGGTGGCCACGAGGTCGGCGCGGCGTTCGAGGCCGGTGATGCGGGCGCGGGGGCCGAGCAGGGCGGCGAGGGCGAAGGTGAGGTAGCCTTTGCCGGAACCCATGTCGGCGATTCGGAGGGGGTCGGGGGCGAGTGGAGCGTTTTCGGAAATCACGGGCGGGACGCCGGTGCCACGTTCGGAGATCATGGGCGGGACGCCCATGCCACTTTCGTAGTGCGCGGGCGGGAGGTTCAGGCCACGTTCGGAGAGGGCCGATTCGGCGAGGAGGGTTTGCAGGAGTTCGGCGAATTTTTCGATCTGGCGGAATTTGGGGGCCATGCCCTCGCGGGGTTGGCCGCGCTCGTTGGTGACGCCGAGGGCGCGTAGCCAGGGGGCGTCGGGGGCGAGGAGGTGTTGCTTGGGGCGGTCGTGGGTGGTGGCGGGGATGGGCGGGGCGCTGTCTGCGGTTTTAAGGCGCAGGCGGACGGGCCGGGCCGGGTCGGCGGATTGCTCGAGCTGGGCGGTGTGCAGGGGAGTGAAAAGGTGGGCGTCGAAAAAGGCTTCGGCGAGCAGGGCGGCGAGGGCGGTCGCGGCGTCGGCGGGAGCGAGGTTTTTGGTGACGTCGCGGGTGGAGTGGCGAAAGACGAGGCACACGTGGGGGCCGGCCTTGAGCTCGACGGGGCGGGCGAAGACGTTGCGCAAGGTGGGGTCGGCGGCGGCGGGGCGCGGTTTGCCGAGGGTGAGTTTCACCAGCGTGCCGCCGACCAGGGCCTCGTGGAGGAGGGCGTGGAAACGGGCGAGGGTGGTGGGGGCGGGAGGCATACGGGAGGGTGAAACGCGAGAACGAGCCCAAAGGCAAAGGGACGTGCGGCGACCGGGCACCTCTTTTTTATCCTTCGCGGGCACGAGCGCGCGGATGGGGGCGGGGGCGGGCTTTCGGCCGCGTGCGGGTCTTCGGCAGGGAGGGGCGTGATTCCCGGCGCTCCCGCGCCGGGCTACGCCCGGGGGTGACGCCGAAGCGGGCGGCCGGATTTATACGGGCGGATTTCTGGTCGCCGGGGCCGGGCTAGGGCGCGGCGAGTCGGGATCAGGCATGGACGGCGGCGGGAGTCGCGTGCGAGGGCGCGGGATCGACGTCGACGGGAAAACCGGAGGCGGAGCCGTGCGGGGCGGCCGGGGGCACGCGCGCGGGGGCGCCGGCAGGGGTGGTGAGCACGTGGTTGCAGGGGCGGCCGGTGGTGTGGGCGTCGAGCGCGGCGAAGGTGGTGGCGGCGATGGCGGAGAGGGCTTCGCGGGTGAAAAAGCCTTGGTGGCCGGTGATGAGGACGTTGGGCAGGGAGATGAGGCGGCTGAGCACCTCGTCATGGAAACCCTGGCCGGAGTGGTCCTCGTAGAAGAGCGGGGCCTCGTCCTCGTAGACGTCGATGCCCAGGGCGCCGAGTCGGCCGGTGCCGAGGGCCTCGATGACGGCACGGGTATCAATGAGGCCGCCGCGCGAGGTGTTCAGTAGGACGGCGCCGCGTTTCACCCAATCAAGGGTGGAGTGGTTGATGAGGTGGCGGGTGGCGGGCAGGAGGGGGCAGTGGAGCGAAACGATGTCCGCGAGTCCGAAGATGGTTTCCAGCGAGCCAAACTCGAAGCCGGCGGCGAGGGCCTCGGCGGTGGGCTTGGGATCGTAGGCGAGCACGCGGCAGCCGAAGCCCTGAAGGATGCGACCTGTGATAAGGCCGATCTTGCCCGTGCCCACGATGGCGACGGTCTTGGCGTGGAGATCGAAGCCGAGGAGGCCGTCGATGGAAAAATTGCCTTCGCGCACGCGGCAATAGGCCTGGGGAATATGCCGCACGAGGGAGAGCAGGAGGGCGATGGTGTGCTCGGCGACGGCGTGGGGGGAGTAGTCGGGGACGTGTGTGACGGTGAGACCGAGTTTGCGGGCGGCGGCGAGGTCGACGTGGTTGTAACCGCCGGAGCGCAGGGTGATGAGCTTCACCCCGAGGCGAGCGAGGGCGGCGAGGGCCTCGGCGTCGGCGCGATCATTGACAAAGAGGCTGACGGCGGTGCTGCCCTGGGCGAGGGCGGCGGTGTGGCGATCCAGCCGGGTTTCGAAGTAGGTGATGCGGTGGGGCTGGGTGGCGCGGGCGTTGGCGGCGTCGAGAAAGCGGCGGTCGTAGGCCTTGGCACTGTATACGGCGAGGTGCATGACGGGGAGGCGGGGGTTGGGGGGTAACTAATCGTGACTACTTTAACTAACGAAGTTTTATGTGTAGAGAAAACAGCGGGTTTTAGCGAGCTTGCGCGCGGGTTATTGCGTATAATTTACACGAGCTTATCCAAGCTTGAATAGGGCTCGCCACCGGGCGGGGGGCGGTAAAAGGGTTGGGCCATGATGCCGTTCCCCCGCGTTTTGTGCTGGATGCTGGTTTTGTCCGGGCTGGGGTATGTGTTTTTTTGCGCGCTGGTGGCTTATAAAAAGGAGGAGATGATCTATCCGATCAAGGGGCGGGATCGGGCCTTGGGTCGCGTGGCTCCGCAGGGCTACGAGACGTGGTGGCTGCCCTTGGAGGGCGGAGGCCGGGTGGAGGCGTGGTGGCGTCCGGCCGAAGGGGCATCGGCGGATAAGCCGGCGCCAGTGGTGATGTATTTCCACGGGAACGCCGAGTTGATCGACGATCAGATGCAGACGGTGGATCTGTGGCACGGGCTCGGGGTCTCGGTTTTGTTGTGCGAGCACGAGGGTTACGGCCGCTCGGATGGGATTCCGGGTCTGGAGAACGATATAGCCAACGCGGCGGCGTGGTATGATCGGCTGGCGCTGCGACCCGATGTGCGGCGCGGCGGGATCTTGGCGCATGGATTTTCCTTGGGCGGGGCTTTCGCGGCTCAACTGGCGGCGAGGCGTCCGGTGGGCGGGCTGGTGATGGAGGGCACGTTTTCCAGTTTGGTCAGCATGGCGCGGCGCATGAACGTGTGGATTTATTTCCCGCGCGAACGCCTGGATAGCGCGCGGGTGTTGAGCGGGTTGCCCGCGGACGTCCCGGTGTTGCTCACGCATGGCACGCTGGACGAGGTCATCCCGGTGGGCGAGGGGCGTAAACTGGCGGCGGCGCGGGCGAGCGCGACCTATGTGGAGGGTAATTATCCGCACGTGCCGTGGGCGCAGAATGAGCCGGGAAACCTCCTGCTCCGCGCGCTGTTGGCGGCGGCTTTGGCGCGGGCGGACAACGCGCTTGCCTCGCCCGTGTCCGGCTCGGCACCCTGACTGTTTACGTAACGGATATGAAACAACGCACGCTCGCTCGCGAGGTCACCATCACCGGCCAGGCTCTCCACACCGGAGAGATGGTCGCCCTCACTCTCAAACCCGCCGCGACGGATGTCGGCTACGTGTTCCGCCGCATCGATCTTCACGGCTCGCCGGAGCTGAAGCCGCGGGTCGATCTCGTCGGTGATCTGGTGCGGCAAACCACCATCCAGGAAGGCCACGCGAAGCTGCACACCATCGAGCACGTGTTGAGCGCGTTGCACGGCTGCGGGATCG
>JBBRHC010000025.1:0-21420 GCA_038223295.1 Opitutales bacterium | reverse complement strand
CGCCGCCCTCGACCCCGCCCGCCCCGTCCACACCCTGCGCGTCCAGGCCTTCGACGGCACCAACCACACCCTCGCGCAGGTCACGATCAACGTCACCAGCACCCCCGTCGCCCGCTCCAACTCCTTCAAAGCCGCCACCTTCAACACCTCCCTCTTCCGCGCCACCACCGGCGCCCTGATCAACGACCTCGCCACCGTCACCCACGCCAACGCCCGCAGCATCGCCCGCATCATCCAGCGCAACAACCCCGACGTCCTCCTCGTCAACGAGTTCGACTACGACGCCAAGGGCCGCGCCCTCCGCCGCTTCCAGGAAAACTACCTCGAAATCGGCCAGACCGGCGAAAACCCCGTCTATTACCCCTACGCCTTCTTCGCCCCCGTCAACACCGGCGTCCCCTCCGGCTTCGACCTCGATAACAACGGCACCATCGTCACCAACCCCGCCGCCGCCGGCTACGGCGAGGACTCCTTTGGCTTCGGCGTCCACCCCGGCCAGTTCGGCTTCGTCGTCCTCTCTAAATTCCCCATAGACACCGCCCGCGTCCGCACCTTCCAAAAGTTCCTCTGGAAGGACATGCCCGGCGCCCTCCTCCCCGATAATCCCAACCTAGCCGGCCCCGCCGACTGGTATTCCCCCGCCGAGCTCGCCGTTTACCGCCTCTCCTCCAAGACCCACGCCGACGTCCCCGTCCTCGTCAACGGCACCTCCGTCCACGTCCTCGCCAGCCATCCCACCCCGCCCGTCTTCGACAGCCCCGCCTCCGGCCAACCCTGGATCGCCGGCGTGGATCACAACGGCCGCCGCAACAGCGACGAGATCCGCTTCTGGTCCGACTACGTCAACCCCAACAACTCCGCCTACATATACGACGACAACGAGTTGGCCGCCAACGCCAACGTCCCCCCCGCCCTCGCCGCCCGCTCCGGCGGCCTCCCCGCCAATTCCCGCTTCATCCTCGTCGGCGACCAAAACGCCGACCAGGACGAGGGCGACAGCACCCCGCCCGCCATCCTCAGCATCGTCAACAACCCGCTCTATAACGGCACCTTCGTCCCCGGCGGCGGCACCGGCCCCGGCCCCGACGATACCGCCGGCTTCAGCGGCGGCGTACGGGTGGACTACGTCGTGCCCTCCACCTTCGGCCTCCAAGTCGACTCCGGCTTCGTCTTCTGGCCCGGCGCCGGCGACCCCATCGCCAGCGCCCTCGGCGTCACCGATCACCGCCTCGTCCTCCTTAACCTCACCCTCACCGGCGTCACCCTGCCCCCCCTTGTTGATGTCCTCAGTTACTACGCCCCCGCCGCCAACCTCACCGGCCCCGCCCTCCAGACCGCCCTCCACGCCATCATAGACGACCACGTCATCCTCTCCTATGACGACACGGATAACATCATGCGAGTTGTTGACCAAGATACGGTTAACACCAGCCACGTCCGCCTCGTTTACTCGAACGCCACCCTGCCCAAGACCGCCTTCAACGGCGCCAACGACGCCACGAGCTGGAACCGCGAACACGTCTGGCCCCGTAACGACGGCGTCGGCGACGAAGGCCCCGACTTCTCCGACCTGCACCACCTCTTCCCCGCCCAGGCCAACGTCAACAGCCTGCGCTCCTCCCGCCGTTTCGACCTCATCACCGGCACCCGCGTCACCGATCCCTTCGCCCCCGAATCCGCCGCCGACACCCTCGATTTCTTCGCCAACGCCGCGTCCTTCGAGCCCCTCGACCGCGACAAAGGCCTCGTCGCCCGCGCCATGCTTTATATGATGACGCGCTACGACGGCTCCGATCCCCTCACCACCGACCTCGTCCTGAGCAACGCCCCCGTCTTCGGCTCCACTGATCAAGGCGTGCGCGACACCCTCCTCGCCTGGAACCGCGCCTTCCCCCCAAGCACCTACGAGCGCACCCGCAACACCGCCATCTACACCGGCATCCCGGTCGGCGCGACGACCTACGCCCAGGGCAACCGCAACCCCTTCACCGACTTCCCCCAGTTCGCCGACGCCATCTTCCTCGGTGCCACCGCGACGTCCTTCAACAAGTGGCAATATCAACGTTTCACCCTCGCCCAGCTCCAGGACGCCGCCGCCACCTCCGGCCCCGCCGCCGATCCCGATGCGGACGGCCGCACCAACTACGCCGAGTATCTCCTCAACGGCGACCCCTTCTCCGCCAACGACACGCCCCTCGTCCTCACCCGCGCCGGCGCGGAAATAACGCTCACCTTCCACCGTCCCAAAGGCACTCAGCCGGTGACCGCCGCTGTACAAAGCACCCCCGAGCTCGCCCCCGCGACCTGGACCACGATCCCCAACTGGCCCGCCGCCTCGACCTTCACGGATCTGGGCGACTATGAACGCGTCGCCTACACCGTGACGTTAAACCCCGCCGACCCCCGCCGCTTCTGGCGCATCATCTTCCAATAAAATTGTGGGGCGGGATCACCGCATCCCGCTGTTCCGCAATCCCTGTCCCGGGTATTCTGTATCGTGGGATTGAGCGTAAGCTCAATGGCTCGGCGAAACGCACCCGAACCTAATCTCACGCCCAAGCCGACACCCATTCTGTCGACCTCTGATTGCTACACCCCCGCGCCCAAAGCTCGGTTCAGCGTGCATACCAACACCCGGTCGCCCCGTTGGCCCGATGGTTGATTGCCACCGTCGCTTCCGCCGCCCCCAGCCGCATCGGTGAGCGCCTGCTTTTAAAAGCCACAAACCGACGACACCACATCCAATAAAATTCGTCGGCGCGAGCCCTATAACGATAACGGCGCAAAGTTACGCGCTCCCGTTCCGGCACGGCGTCTGAAATTCCGTTGAATATAAACCGGGGAAAACCAGACCTTGACCGATAGTTTACGCGAGAAACCCGCGGCCCCCATCTATCGCGCGCCGCTGACTTACATTTTTTTGCGGAATTACTTGCCTAAGGCCGCTAAACTTGAGTTTTCTGGCCGCAGGAACGACGCGGCCAACACAACCAAAACACATGCCTTCCAAAATCCACCTCCCGATTCTTGGAATACGCTTCGGCGCATTAGCACCCACCGGCAGTTCGCAATCCTATTTCCACGCTTTTTCAGGTTTCATAACAAGCGTTGGCAGCTTCAACTCAAATATCTCCGACGCCGACCTAATTTCGCTATTCGGAGGAATGCCTGTTTCATATTCGTTTGAGGTAGACTTCAACAGGGACACCTACTCCGCCACAAATTCCGCGGCGACTTGGAATTATTTCTATGCAGATCAAATTGAAGAGGACCTCGTGCATTCTGTTCTGGAAGGATTACCGATCTCTTCATCCCCGGCATTCAATGCCAATTTCACAAGTTGCCATAACATCGGGCGGCTCGCGGGCGGATCCGGAGTTAGAATCACGGCCGGCTCATTCACCACTGACGACTGGGCTGTTGACGACTGGGTTATTGGGCAGAGCATTCGGTTCACAGACGGGACGAGCCCTCCGGGGGGCGGAGGTGCTGTTTACGTTTATTGCACTGTCGCACTCGATTCAATCACTGCAATCCCCGGACCATCGGGCTACGGGGTGATAACGGCGTCATTCATGGCGCTTTTAGTCGCTAAACGAAGAGGAATTTCCCGGTAGGCCCAATGCGTTGGGCTAGATTAATTCGCATTAAATTACATGAATCCACAATACGGTGTAGCCAAACGATACGAGGGTGAAGAGGGTAAAGCCTACTTCGCCTATCAAAACCGCGCCGCCGCGATAGGGGCGAAGTTGGATGCGAGGAAATTCATTCCCTCATTAACTCCAGACTCCGCGGTTCTTGACTTCGGTTGCGGAGGTGGCTGGCTTTTGCGTGAGTTGCCTTGCAAAAAGCGAGTGGGCGTGGAGATCAATAATGCGGCCCACCCCACATGCATCTCCAACGGTGTTACGGTGCATAGCACAATCGGGCAGGTACCGGATCGCGATTTTGATTTTATAATCTCGCACCACTGTCTGGAGCATGTTCCCTACCCAATTGAGGCACTTCGCGCCCTAAGAACTTTGTTGGGCACGGGTGGGAAGTTGATAATGGTGCTCCCAATTGATGATTGGCGCGGGCAGCGTGACCATAGCGGAAGTGATATAGATCAACATTTGCACACCTGGACCCCTCGTTTAATGGCTAACACCCTGGCCGCGGCGGGCTACGTACCTGAATCCATTCAGATTATCACGCACGCGTGGTTTCCCGGCTGGTTAAAAGTTTCCGGTCGCATGCCATCCGCCCTTTTTGACGCATGCTGCTTCATTTGGAGTATCGTAAAAAAACGCAGGCAACTGATTGCTATTGCGCGACCGGCCTAATCAAACGCCAGCGCCGACGCCGCCGTCTGCAAGGGGTCGTCGTGCCGCACGCTGCGCGGCCAATCTCATCCGTGGCTCATCCGTGACGCCAGGACGACGACGACGTCCAAGGCTACGTCAGGGTAAGGTTAAATTAAGGCGCTAATACCTGCTTCGGATCGCCCTTCGCGTCCTGTCCGATAAATATACGTCCCTCAAGGCCCGGCCTGCCACCCAGACCCGTCTTTGCCGATCCATGTCGCGCCTACCTTCCCTCTTCTTCCTTCCGTCCGCCGCCCTCGGTCTCTTCTTCGCCGGCGTACACTTTTCCGAGCCCGCAGCCAACGCCGCTGAACCTGGCCCGACCGGCACCATCCCCGCCCGCGAGTCCACGCTCGTCCCCCTGCCCGGCAACACCGACGCCCCCGCCGCCCCCGAGCTCGCCTTGCTTATGGCCGTGCTCCAGCGGCTTACCCACAAACTCGCCCTCTCCGCCGACGCCGGCAACGCGCCCCTCGCCGCCTTTTATCTCCACGAATCCCTCGAACAGCTCCGAGCCATCCAGAAGGATTCCCCCGAATACGAAAACCAACCCATCGCCGTCCTAATCGACCGCATCGCCCTGCCTGCCTACGCCGATCTCCAGACCAGCCTCAACTACCCGGCCACGCCCCCCGCACCCGCCACCCGCGAAGTCCTCCTGCGCAGCCTCGACCGCGTGATCGCCTCCTGCAACGAGTGTCACGTGGCGACCCAGCACGGCGTCATCCAAATCACCCGCGGTACCGAGGTAAACCCCTTCAACCAGTCCTTCCGCCCCGCCACCGCGCCACCATGGTAACCCTCCTCCGCCACGTCTTCCGCGTCCTCGTTTTCGCGGCCAGCGCCGCCCTCGCCCACGCCGCCGGCCCCACCCTCGTCCGCATCGAAGGTTACCTCACCCCGACCGCCACCCCTGCCAACCGATGCCTCGGCTTCATCGTCGAAGCCGACGGTTTCCTGCTCACCAACTACCAAAACCTCACCGACCCCGCAACCGGACGCCTGCTCGACGACCTCCGCGTCACCCTGCCCTCCGACCCCGCCCAAACCGTTTACCCCGCCCGCATCATCGGCGTGGAGCCCACCCTCAACCTCGCCATCCTAAAAATCGACGCCCCCACCTCCCTCTCCGCCGTGGACGCCTCCGTTTTTTTCGTCCCTTCCCAAATCGCCTTGGGCAAAGAACCCGCCGTCGCCACCCCGCTCGCCGCTTTTGCGGACGACCTCACTTCGCCCTCCCCCGGCCCCGCTTCCGGCCTCCCCCTGCGTCGCCTCGCCGGCGAAGTCATCGGCCTCAATACCCGCCAGTGTTATCAGGAGAGCCTCACCTCCACGCTTTTTCGCTCCAACCTCGCCCTCGCGGAAACGTCCGTCGGCGGCCCCGTGTTCCTCCCCGAAACCGGCGAAGTGGTCGCCCTCTACACCGGCTACAAACCCACCCCCATGCCCGGCCATATCGAGACCCCCGGTGAGACCTTCCTCCTACCGATCACACTCTGCTTCAACATATACGACAGCCTGAAACAGAAACGCAGCCTGCTCTCCCCCTGGACGGGCTTCTCCGTGCGCGCCCTCACCGAGGCCGAGCAACGCCACTTCCCCACCGCCAAGCGTCACCGCGCCGGCGTCGCGCTCGAGTCCATCTGGCCCGACAGCCCCGCCGAGCGCATGGGCCTGCGGGTGGACGACATTTTAGTACAATTGGCGTACAACCGCGTCGAATCCGTCGCCGACTTCCAAAAGTGGCTCTATCTAAACGGCGTCGGCCAGCGCGTAAAACTCCTGATCCTGCGCGACGGCACCGAATACCTCACCGCCGACTACCTCATCGAAGAACGCCCCGCCCACGCCCGCCCGCAATAATCCCTTCACGCGCTCAAGAATCCATCCCGGCGCCAGATTGGTTGCTCGCCCTTCACCCCCTCACCTCGCCACGTCACCCCCACGCTCACCGCACCAAGTCGCCCATACGCTCCCGGTCCCCTGCCGTAAAGCGCTCCAGGTTACCCAGAAACGACGTTACCAGCGCATCGTCCTGGTCGCTGCGACAGCCTGCGGTATGCGGCGTCACCCAGCAGTTCTTCGTTGTCCACAGCGGACTCGACTCCGGCAAGGGCTCCGTATCGAACACGTCCAGATACGCCCCGCCCAGCCGCCCGCTTTCGAGGGCCTCCGCCAGCGCGCGCTCGTCCACCGTCGCGCCGCGCCCGATATTATAAAAAAACGCCCCCGGCTTCACCAACGCCAGCCTCCGCGCGTTTATATACCGCCGCGTCGCCTCGTTCTCCGGCAGTATATCCACCACATGGTCCGCCAGCGGCAGCACCGCCGACAGCTTTTCCTCCGCGATCACATGCACGCCCACCTCGCTATAAGCCCGCCGCCGCAGCGCGTATATTTTCATCCCGAAGGGCGCCAAAAGCTCGACCAGCCGCTTCGCGATCGCCCCGTAGCTGAGCAACAGCACCGTCTGCCCGTTTAATAAACGCGACTCCGCGCGACGCTCGAGATACTTCCAACCCCGGCCGCCCAGTTGCTCCGCCACCGAGGCCGGCAGCGCCCGGCTCAGCCCGAGCATCATCGCCAGCGCGTGCTGCGCGCAGGGCTCGAAAAACACCGACGACGCGTTGGTCAACACCGCCCCCCGCGCGCGCAACGCGTCCCGCGTCGCCTCGTTGTCATAGCGCGTATAGCCCGCCGAGGTCAGCGCGATCCACTGCAAGCGCGCAGCGCGCCGGCACGCCGCCGCGTCCGGCTGGCCAAACGCCACGTCCGCCCGCGCCAACGCCGGATCACCCGCCGCCGCCGCCAACACCGGGGCCGAAGTCTCCGCCGCCCACACCAGCCGATGGCCGCCCTCCGCCACCCCGGCCTCCAACCGCGCCCGCGCCGCCGCGTCCAACCCCGCATTCGTCCAGATCACCCACCCATGATTCGTATCCATAAAAAGATTACCCCGCTCGGGCCTCCGCCTCCGTTTTCGTGTCTTTCGTGTTTTTCGCGGTTAAAATAAGCCGTCTTCCGTCCATCCTCACTCCGCCTCCGTCCGCCTTTTCACTCCGCCTCGGTAAAGCTGCACACCGCGTGCACCCGCAAGCCCGCCGCGCGCAGTTTATCCGATCCGCCCAGCTCCGGCAGATCCACGATGGCCGCCACGCCCACCACCTCCGCGCCGAGCGAGCGGATCAGCCCCGCCGTCGCCATCACGGTGCCGCCCGTGGCGATGAGATCGTCCACGATCAGCACCCGGTCGCCCGCCTTGCACGCGTCGGCGTGGATCTCGAGCGAGGCGCTCCCGTATTCCAGCGCGTAGTCCGCGCCCACCGTGAGGTGCGGCAGTTTGCCCTTCTTGCGCACCAGCATGAAGGGCCGGTGCAACTGGTAGGCCAGCGCGCCCCCCAGGATAAAGCCCCGCGCGTCCACCGCCGCGATCAGGTTCACCCCCAGGCGCGTCGCGTCCCACGCGATGCTCTCCACGAGGATGCGGAACGCCTCGGGGTCGTGAAACAAGGTCGTCACGTCGCGAAAGTTGACGCCCGGTTTCGGCCAATCGCGCACGGTGCGGATCTTGGCTTTGAGTTCGGCGGCCGGGTCGATGTTGGGCATGGGAGTAAAATAGACGGAGGGTCGAATGACGCCCGTCCATGACGAATGACTATCCCGCCCCCTGTCACGCCCCGTCCATCGAGACGGGTTTTGCCCAGTGCGACAGAAAGCGCCGGCAGGGCTGTTCCTCCGGCGTGGCTCGGGCGTCCCGCCCGAGAGCGAATGGGCATCCTGCCCGTTCGCCGCCGATCCCATGGGCGTGACGCCCATGCCACTTTCGACCCGTTGAAATTACTATCGGTTGCACCCTCCCCGCCCCCGGCGAATCCTCCGTGCTCGCGCAGATCCGCCCGGCCCTCGCGGGCTGATACGCTCTACCCGCCCCGCGCATGCAGCGCCCGCGCCCGCGCATGCACGTGGCGCAACAGCTCCGTGTGCTCCACCGCCTCGTGATCGTCCGCGTGCACCAGCCCCGCGCCAAAGGGCGGCGCGTCCTCCCCTCCGTCCGCCCAGTGCGCCCACTCGACCGCCACCGTGCGCGGATCGCGGCAAGCCGCCACCAGTCCCTCCCGGCCCGATCGCAACAAGCGTTCCAGCCGCGTCGGCCCCGTGCCATCGCGCACCGGTAGTTTTCTAAAATCCGCGTGGCTCAAGCCGCCGCCGGTCACCCACTGCGGCATCTCGCCCGCCGCCGCGTCGGCCTGCGCGCCGAAGTCCGCGCCCGCCCGCATCCGCCACGACACCGCGTCGCCATCGGGCCACGACCCCGCCTCGCGCACCCCCTGCGGCGGCGACTCGCCGAACCGGCAGCCCAGCACCAGATGCGAGGGATCCGCCGCGCGCAGCGACCGCCCCGCCACCGAAAAATACCGCCGCGCCAACTCCCCCGCGAAGCTCCGCGCATCCTCCGCGAACCCCGCCCCGCCCAGCGCCCGCTCCGCCCGGGTGAACTGCCGCACATGCTCGCGATGCGACACCACCGCGCCCCATCTGCGACTCAGCGCGGTCATCGTCCCGCCATTGGCCGCCAGCACGAATTCCCACGCCGCATGGTGCGCCGCCAGCGAGGGCTCCAGGCTCAGGCTGGCCTGCCAGAAACCCACCCGCCCCGCCCCGGTCCCGCGGCAGCCCAGCGCATCGTCGGTGATCCACCCCGCCAGCTCGCGCCGCCCCGCCCAGGGCGCCGCCACCGCGGTCGCGTGCGCCGCCGCCGCCGCCGGCCAGCGCGGATCAAACACATCGGGCAAACGCAGCCCCGGCCCGTGCAGGGTCGGCACCCGCGCCCGGATAAAGTCCGCCAGCGCGGTGAAATAGAATCCCCGCTCCACCAGCGCCGCGTCCGCCCAGGGCCCCACCGTGTCCACGCCCCAGGCGTGCAGCCGCGCCGCCGTGCCGCGTTCCCACCCCGCCGCGGGCGCCCCGGCGTAGAGGCCCGCCACCGTATTCGCATACGCACTACGGCGCGCCGCCGGCGGCCCCGCGCGGCCGTGGCGATTCACCCCCGCCACCGCGCGCAGCACCACCGGCTCGTCCTCCGGCGTCAGCAGCCACCACGCGCCGCCCTGCGCGCGCCCGATACGAAAAAACCCCTGCGTCCCGCGCAGCGTCTCCAGCCTGAAATCGGCGAAGATCGGCCCGCCCCGTCGCGTCGTTTTGCCCATGGTTCTCCGGTATCGTGCGGCACCGCTCAGCCACGCCGCGCCGGCCGGTCCGGCCGCTCCAGGCCGAAGCGGTCGCGCGTGGTCGCGTAGTCCTCGCCGCCCAGCCGGCCCACCGCGTCGAGCTTCGCCGCGTCCACCGCGCCGTCCGCGCCCAGCACGTCGTCGCGCACGTGCAATCGCACGATGTCGCAGATGATGATGTGGGCGCCCCCCGCGCCCTCGCCCACCCGCACCGTCTGCCGCACCCGGCATTCGAAGGCCGCCGGCGCGTCCGCCACGCGCGGCGGGCGCACGAGATCGCTCGGCGTCGCCGCGATGCCGAAGGCCGCGAACTCGCTCTCCCCGCGCGCCAGCCGCGCCGCGCACGCGTTCATCTTTTCCGCCAGCGCGCGCGGCACGATGTGTACCACGCACTCCGGCACCTCCCCCAGATTCAGCACCGTGTCCTTCTTCGCGCCGTCGCGCAGATTCACCGGAATGAAAAGCAGGGTCGGCGGGCTCGAGGTCACCCCGTTGAAAAACGAAAACGGCGCCAGGTTGCTCCGCCCCGCCGCGTCCACCGTGGAGACCCATGCGATGGGTCGCGGCGTGATAAGCCCCGTCATCCACCCATACGCTTCGCGCGCCGAGAGCGCCGCCAGATCGAGTTGCATGACCGCACCGTCAATCGCCGCCGCGCGCCGTGCAAACGAATCCCATGGCGGACGCCGCCGCCGCCCGCATCCGTCCGCCACGCCCGCCCCGCCCGCTCGCACTCCTCACCCTTCCCCACCCCGGTCCGGTAAACCTCCGCCCCGGCGGCCCCATTCCGCCTCCGCCAACTTAGTCCTTTATTCCCGCCGGAGCGCCTCCTTACATGGCCCATCCATGCAGACGATCGGCGAACGCCTCGAAGAAGCCCGTAAACGCAAAGGGATCTCCATCCGCGAAGCCGCCGAGGCCACCAAGATCCGCGGCGACTACCTGCACCAATTCGAGACCAACAAGTTCGATATCAAACTCCCCGAGATCTACGTCCGCGGCTTCCTCCGGATCTACGGAAACTTCTTAAAACTCCCAGGTGATAAACTGGTTACAGATTACCTTGCGCTCGCGCTGGGCGAAGGCGGACGCCCCTCCGGCCGCGGCCTCAATCGTGAGATCTACGGGAAAATGGAGATCAGCCACACCCACGGCTCGGGCAAATCCGCCACCGGCGGCGCATCCGGAAAAGACGGCGACGGCGAGCCCCGACCGACCCCGCCCCAGCGCCAACCCTTCCAACCCCGCATGCCGCTCGGCGGCCTGGATCGCGCCCTGCTCGCGAAAAACGGCGTCTGGTTCGGCGTCGCCGGCGTGGTCGCGCTCGGGCTCCTCGTCTGGGGCCTCATCGCCCTCTTCGCGCCCTCCGAAAGCACCGCGGTCACCCCGACCACGCCCGCCGTCGCCGAGGAGCAGGTGTATCTTTTCGCCCTGCGCCCCGTGCAGATCACCGCGATCAGGGCCAAGGCCGACGGCCGCGAACTAGCCCCGCCCGCCTCCCTCGTCGCCGGCCAAAGCTACCCCTTGCCCAACGTGTCCATGCTCGTGAGCGTGAGCGCCCGCGAAGCCATCCAGGTCGAGTTCAAGCGCAACCGCTACGCCGCCAGCGGCCCCGGCACCAGCGGTCCCGGCACCCTCGCCCTCGATTTCAGCGCCCAGCGCTAAATCACCTCGCCGGCCTCGCCTGGTGTAGCAGGAAGGGATGGCAGCGGATCGAAAGTGGCATGGGCGACCCGCCCATGGGATCGGCGGCGAACGGTCAGGATGCCCCTTCGCTCAACGACGAGTCCCCCGTGCCATGCCGGAAGAGCAGCGCTGGCATCACTTTCTGTTACCCCCGCCCTCGCCTGCGGCCGCGGCCTGCAAGCTACCGCCCGCCAGCGGCCGCGTGCGCACCGCCCACTCCGCCACCGGCCTCCCGCCAATCACGTGCTCGCGCACGATGCGCTCCACCCGCTCCGGCGTCGCCGCGCCATACCACACGCCCTCGGGATAGACCACCACCCAGGGTCCGCCCGCGCACACCCGCAGGCAATCCGCCCGACTGCGCAGCGCCTCCGCGCCCGACGCCTTGCACGCCGCCTTCAGCGCGTCCCACGAAGCCTGGCCCGCCTCCCGCCCGCAGCATTCCGGACCAGGGCAAAGAAACACATGCCGCCGCGCCGTCCCGACGCCCATCTTGGCAAACCCCGCCTCGATCTTCGCCTCGATTTGATCCATGCCCGCGTGCCTAATGCCCCCGGCGCCCGACGCGACCTTTTCGTTTCCCCTTGCGTCTTTCCCCCCTCCCCGCCCCGCCCGCCGCCGCCCACCTTGCCCGCCGCCGCCCGCACCCCCTCTCCCATGCGCCCTGCCGCCCTCGCGCGCCTCGCCCTTGGCCTCCTCGCCTTCGCCGCCCTCACCGCCACCGCCCTCCCGCGCCTAGGCGCCGCCGAGGTCCAGGCCCACGGCCTCGTCTTCGAGCACTGGGTCGCCGACACCTTTTTCGGCGCGTATCGCCCCGATGGATACACCCAAAAGTGGGATATCCCCGCCTCCGCCAACCACCTCGCCGACCCCGCCCTCGCCGACCTCCCCGCCAACCCCAAGGCCGCCAGACACGGCGCGCCCGTCGGCCTCGGCGACGCCCTCCGCCAATACGATATCGCCGAGCCCTTCCTCCTTATCCTCGGCTACTGGGAGCAGACCGCCCCGACCGAAAAACGCTTCGTCAAACTCCTCGCCCCGCGCATCGAGCCCGCCGCCTGGCGCGCGCTCTGGGGTCCGGTCACCCGCGCGGATCTTGAGGCCCTCGACGCCCTCATCAAAGACCGCGGCCTCCCCGTCGCCGAGGTCCGCCGCCGCGCCCAGGCCATGAAAAGCCGGCCGCCCTTTTCCGAAGCCGTCTTCGTGCTCAACCCCAAAATCGACACCCGCGGCCAGCGTCGCCTCCAGTGCAGCCTCCGCTACGCCGACGTGTTCCGCCACCTCGCCCCCGAAGCCTCGCCCGCCCCCGAAGCCGCGCCCGCCCTCTGGGGCGTCCCCTTCCCCGGCCCCGTCGCCTCCGCCCCCCGCGACCTGAAATAACCTAACCTGTAGGGCGGGGTCGCCGCACCCCGCCGCACCGTCGCACGTTCCTTTCCGTACCGCCCCGCGTGCCGCCCCGCCCCGCCGCACCCCGCCGTTCCTCGCCATTCCGTTCTCCCCCGCCCCGCCCCGCTAACGCTCCGCCCGCCCCCTACCCCACCTGCGTCCGCGCAGCGCCGCCGCCAAACAACTCCTTCATCGCTCCCCACGCCCTGAGCAGCCCCGCGTCGCGCACCCCGCCCACGATCCCGTAGGCGCGCACCACCGCCTCCTCATGGTCGCGATAGCGCGGGGGCAACAAGAAGGCCGTTTTCTCCCCGCTCTGGATCGACGAGACAAACAGCCCCTTGCCCACCGCCCCCGCGTCGAGCGTCAGCCCGAGCGTCTGCTCCGGCAGCACCAGCCACGGGCGATAACGAAACACCAGCTTCCCCTCCGCGCCCTCCTGCTTCAGTTGGCCGTAGGTGCGCATCGGCACGCCGCGGTTCGTGAGGATGTTACTCGAGAAAACCCGGTTCTCCCCCTGCTCCGCCACGACGAAGCGGCGTTTGCGCAAGGTGAGAAAATCCCACGAGAAAATCGCGCCAAAAACCGTCAACCGGAACGCCCACCCCGCCACCAGCCACGCCACCAGAATCACCACCAGCGACAACCCCGCCGAGACCCACGGGTTCAGCGTGGCCGTGAGCGTGATCAACCCGAGCAGCGCGGTCCGCGCGATCTTCAGCGCCGCGTCGATCGCGCCCCACGGGCTGAGCAGGATCAACGCGTTGATCGCATGCGAGGCCAGCCACACCGTCGCGAACACCGCGACGCCGATCGGCACGGTCAAAATGCTCAAGGCCCACGACCAGTCCATCGCCCCCGCCATCACCGTCGCGGTGCCGGTGTGCAGGACCGCGTCGCCCGACGGCGCCGCGTGTACGATCATCTTGGAAAGCGCGCTCATCGTGAACGGCACCACCGCGCCCGCCGCCACCAGGCCCGACGCCTTGTTCTCGATCGTCTCCAGCACATCGAGCGGCTTCTTCAGGCCCGGCGGCACCACCGCGCCGAACGAATCCTTCGCCGCGCACACGCCCACGATGGCCAGCGCCGGCAGGATGAAGCTCAGTTGCGCATACCAAGGCAGCGCCTCCACCGCCTCGTCCGTCTTGGCCTGCCAACGCTGCCACACGCCCAGCCCAGCCGTGCCGAGCAGCGGCGAGATCGCCACCCCCGTGATCGTCGAGATGGTCATGGCGATGGCCGACGACGGCGACTTGTCCGCCTTCACCGGCGCGGTCACCGCCGGCGGCGGACCCGCCGTCGCCGCCCGAAGGGTGACGGCCAGGCAGGCGAGGAGCAGGGACAACGCGATGATGGGTGCGAGGCGCTTCATGAAAAAAATGGTATGCACCTGCATGCCCCTCGCCGGAAAAAATGCACCCGTTTTTTCCGCACGCCCCTGTATTCCGCCAGGCAGGGCGGGCCCGCCGCTCCGCCTCATGCCACCGCCTTGTCAATCCGCCGCGTAGACCAGCCCGATGGCCGCGCGCCAGCGATCCAGCGCGGCGAGGTTGCCCAGGGTGTCGTCGGGCGTCATCGCCGCCACCTCGCGTTGGCCCGCGCGCAGCGCCGTCGCCACCGCGTCGGCCTCGAGCGCGTACAGGTTACCCGCCTCGGTCGTCATCACCTCGGGCTGCGCCGCGCCCCGCCGGTGCAGCCGGATGGTCTGCTCGCCCCCGCCCTTGGTCATGATCCACGGATGCGGCACCTCGATCCACCCGTCGTCGCCGTGAATGCGCGCCGTGTTGTCGATGCTCACGCCCACCCCGGTCGCGAGCTGCGCCACCATCCCGCTCTCGAAACGCAGCGTGGCCGCCGCAAAGGCATCCACCCCGCTCTCCGGGTGCAGCCACCCCGCGCCCACCACCTCCACCGGGTCGGCGAAGGTCGCCCCGCCCCGCGCCGCCGCGCCTGCGATCAGCCGGGCAAACGACATCGCGTAGCACCCGACGTCCAGGATGCCCCCGCCCCCCAGCGCCTTGTTCCATAGCCGCGACCCCGCGTCGAATTCGCTGCGAAACCCGAACGAGGCCTGGATATATCTCACCTCGCCGATCGCCCCGCCGCGCACCAGCTCCGCCACCCGCGCCGTCTGCGGATGGCAACGATACATGAATGCCTCCATGAACAACACGCCCGCCCGCCGCGCCGCCCCGATCATGCGCACGCCCTCCGCGTGGTTCATGCCCGCCGGTTTTTCGCACAGGATGTGTTTGCCCGCCTCCGCCGCCTTCACCGCCCACTCCACGTGCTCCGGGTGCGGCGTCGCGAGGTAGACCGCCTCCACCTCCGCATCCGCCAGCAAGGCCTCGTAGCTCGCATGCGCCCGCGCCGCGTCGATGCCGTGCTCCGCCGCGAAACACGCCGCGCTCGCCGCCGCGCGACTGCCCACCGCCACCACCCGACCCGCCCGCGAAGCCGCCACGCCCCGCGCGAACACGCCCGCGATGCGCCCGGTGGAAAGGATGCCCCAGCGCACGCGCGAGTCGGTGTTTTGCATGCCGCGACCCTGCACGTCCCGCACGCATTGCCAAGCGAGGCCGCGCCGCGCTGACTGCCCGCCGCCATGCCGCTCACCAAGGCCGAGATCACCCGCCTGCGTTCCCTCCGGGACAAAAAAGCCCGCGAAGCCACCGGCCTCTACGTGGTCGAAAATCCCAAGGTCCTCGCCGAGTTGCTCGCCGCCGGCACGCCCTTCGTCGAGCTCTACGCCACCACCGACTGGCTCCCGCCCCGTTCGTCCTCCCGCCTCACGCCGGCTTCCGCGCCGCCGTCCGCGCCGCCGCTCGCCCCCGTCGCGGTGACCCCGGCCGAGCTGGCCCGCATCAGCCACTACCCCACGCCCTCGTCGGTTTTCGCGGTGGGCCGCATCACCCGCGCCCGGCTCGCGCCCGGCGAACTGGCCGGCGGCCTCACCCTCGCCCTCGATGGCGTCCAGGATCCGGGCAACGTGGGCACGCTCCTCCGCCTCGCCGACTGGTTTGGCTTCGCGCGCGTGCTGCTCTCGCCCGACTGCGCGGACCTGTTTTCCCAAAAAGTGATCAACGCCAGCATGGGCTCCTTCGCCCGCGTCCGCTGCGTCACCGCCGAGCTCGCCCCCTCGCTCGCGATCGCCGGCGCGCCCGTGCTGGGCTGCGATCTGGCCGGCGATTCCGTATACACGCTCGCCCCCCTGGCCGACGCCGTCGTCGTGATCGGCGGCGAGGGCCGGGGCCTCTCGCCCGAAGTCGCCGCCACGCTCACCCGCCGCATCACCATCCCCCGTCACGGAGCCGCCGAATCGCTCAACGCCGCCGTCGCCGCCGGCATCGTCTGCGCCGCCCTCCGCCGTCCCGCATAGGGCTCGACCACCGGGCGCGCCGCCGCGAACCCCGATCCCCCGACCGCCCCGCCACCACCACCATAATTCCGATCAACTGGTTCCCCCTACGAGCCTATCGCACCGTCCCAAGCTCCGCCCGCGACACCGCAAGCCTCCAGCCGGCCAACCAATTGGCCTCACAACCCGCCCCCCTTCGTTCTGTGACATCCGCGTCACGTACATGTGAACAACGAGGTTACGGCCCCGTTTCGGGCTTGCTGGTAGCTCGCCGGCTCTCACTTGGTCACGCCCGACCCACCATGCCCGCGCTGAGTTTTGCACCCGCCCTGTCCCTCTTAATCGCTTTTGGCAAAACCTCGCCCGCCCCGCCACTACGCACGCTGCTCCGGACCACCACGCACCGGTTTAATCCGCCGCGCCGCGAGGTGTTGTCGTCCGCCGCCGGACCGGCCGTGCGCGATGCCCTGGCGCGCGGCGTGGGTTCGGTCGAGGCTCTCGCCACCGTCCACTGCGAACGCAAACGCGGCGCGCGACCCACCCTGGTGCTCGGCGGCTTCGTCCCCGATGCGGGCGAACAGGTGTATTTGTTGCGCGGTTATCTTTTGCGCCAGGGCAGCGTCTACTACCTTGACTACTCGAAGACCGATTTCTCCGCCGAGCTACTCGGCGCGCAGCTCGATGATCTCGCGCTCGAGATAGCCGCCCGCGAAGGCGCTCCACCCGTCGTGGTGGCGGTGAGCTTCGGCGCCGGCGTGCTCCTCGACTGGCTGCGCCGCGCGCGTTTCGCCGGGCGCACCCCGCCCGACCTCGCCGGCATCATCCTCGTCAGCCCGGTGTGCTGCGCGGACGATATCGTCGCCCCCGGCGAGGCCAAGCCCAGCACCCTGCTCGGTCGCGCCCTCCAGCCCATGCTCGACGCCCCCGACTGCTCCACCGACGCGGCGGTGGGCAAGGCCCGCCAGATTTTCGCCCGCATGTTCGAGGCCGGAGCGCAAAACAAGGCCGCCCTCGCCACCCTGCTGACCAAACGCGAACTCGCCTCACTGCGCGCCAGCGTGCTCGGCACCATCACCGGCCTCAGCGCGCACGGCGCTCTGGCCCGCGTCCGCGCCATGAAGGACATGATCTCGCCGTCGCGCTACCTCACCCCCGAGCTCCTCCCGCTTTCCGACGCGCCCACCCTCATCCTCTACGCCGAGAAAGAGGGCGCGGTCATCAGCGAACGCTCGCCCGCCCGCGCCGCGTTGGAGCGAGCCTGCACCGCCTTTTTCCCCCGCGGGGTCTGCCGCCTGGTCGACAACCCGCGCGGCACGCCGGTCCAGCACGCCTCGCTCATCTTTCACGTGGAGAATTTCCGTCCCCATTTCGGGCGGTTCTATCGCGCGCTAAAGAACCGCAAAGCCCTGGAGTTGGTCTAAATCCCCTTGCGGCACCTCCGGGCGAGCCCTTGCTCGCTCCGCCAAAGAGCCCGCCCATCCCGATGCTTCAACCGCCTCAGTCGTTTCTCTCTTTCGGCGCCGGTTTGCTCGGTGCGCGCACGACCCGCCGCCTGCGCTCCCCCGGCTGGGCCCTCGCCGCCCAGGCCAAACACTCCGTCGCCCTGCGCCTCGCCTACGCGAAAACGAGTTACGGTCGCGCCCATGGCATCGAGCCCGGCATGGGCGACCAGACCTGGCGCGAACGCGTGCCGCTGAGCACCTACGAGGGCTTCGCCCCGCACATCGAGCGCATGAAGCGCGGCGAGGCCGACGTTCTCTGGCCGGGCCGCTGCAGCTACTTCGCCGTCTCCTCCGGCACCACCGCCGGGCGCACCAAATACCTGCCCATCACCGCGGCCATGATCGCGCACTTCCGCCGCGCCGGGCTCGACTCCCTCTTTTACTACGGCGCCCGCGCCGGCCGCGCCTCGGTCTTTGGCGGCAAACACCTCTTCCTCGGCGGCGCCACCTCGCTCACCCCGCTGGCCGAGGCCAAGGATCACCCGGCCTTCGCCGGCGACCTCAGCGGCATCACCGCGCTGCACCTGCCGGGCTGGGTGGAGAAACACCTCTATGAACCCGGCTCCGAGATCGCCCAGCTCAGCGACTGGCCGGCCAAGATCGACGCCATCGCGCGCCGCTGCGCCGGGCTCGATGTGCGCATGCTCGCCGGCATCCCCAGTTGGGTGCTCATCCTCGCCGCCGCTCTCTTCGACGAGTCGGCCCGCGCGCGCGGCGGCCCCCGCCCCGCCACCCTGCGCGAGCTCTGGCCGCACTTCGAATGCCTCGTGCACGGGGGCGTGCCGATCGGCCCCTTCGCCGCCGAGCTGCGCGCGGTGTGCGGCCCGGGCGTGCGTTTCCACGAGGTATATCCCGCGTCGGAAGGCTTCATCGCGGCGCAGGACGCCGAGCCCGAGGCGGGCCTGCGCCTCATGGCCGACGCCGGCATCCACTACGAATTTCTCCCGCTCGCCGACTACGACGAGGCCCGCATGCCCCACCTCGGCGCGAAGGCCGTGCCGCTCGAAGGCGTCAAGGCCGGCGTCGATTACGTGCTCATCCTCAACACCCCCGCCGGCCTCGCCCGCTACATCATCGGCGACGTCGTGCGTTTCATTTCCACCGAGCCCGCCCGCCTCGTCTACGTCGGCCGCACCAAGCTCCAGCTCAGCGCCTTCGGCGAACACGTGATCGAAAAGGAACTCACCGACGCCCTCACCCTCGTCTGCTCCCGCCACGCCTGGCAGGTGGTAAACTTCCACGTCGCCCCGATCTTCATCAACTCCCTCACCGGCCAGAAACGCGGCAGCCACGAGTGGTGGCTCGAGCTGCGCGCCGGCACCGTCGAGACGCCCACCGGCCCGGTCATCGCCGCCGAGCTGGATCGCGAGCTGCAACGCATCAACGACGACTACGAGGCCAAGCGCCTCGGCGGCGGCCTCCTCCCGCCCACCGTGCGCCTCGTCATGCCCGGCGTCTTCGAGCTCTGGCAACGCGGCACCGGCCGCTGGGGCGGCCAGAACAAAATGCCCCGCTGCCGCAGCGACCGCCAGATCGCGGACGAGCTGGCCAAACTCGCGCCCTTCCACGACGCCGTGTGAGCGGCCCTTTTCCTCCGGGACGGCACCGGCGGCCCGGCCCCGCCTCGTTCGACCCGCCGACGATCCCTTTCGGTTTCAACGCGCGCCCGGGCACGCCGTCCAAAACCCGGCCCTCGCCCACCGCCGTCGCGCGGCCCACCTTGCGCGCTTCGTGCCCGTCCACGCCCGTAAAGTCCGCTCCCGTCCCGCCCCCCCCGCCCCCGGCTTTCCGCTCGCCCGTTTCCACTCCTCCGTTCGCGCCTGGGCGCTCGCGCTCTGCCTCACCTCGATCTTCGTCCCCTCCCCGGCCCGCGCGCAAAGCCCGCTGCCCGAGGACCGGGAGGAGCCGCTGCTGCTCGATGCGTTTGCCGTCTCCGAGGCCGACGCCGGCTCGCCCGACTACGATCCCACCGGTCTGGGCGGCGCAGAGGCCGAGCGCTACGAGCCGCCCTTCGCCGGCGAAATGCTCAACGACATCGGCTTCGACGAAGTCACCCTCGCCGACCTCGACGCCGGCCTCGACGCGTCCGCCTCCGCGGACGCCGCCGCCCTCGCCTCCGGCTCGGACCGCGTGGATCTGCGCGGTTTTCCCACTCCGCTGCGCCGCAACGGCTTCACCCAGGCCGGCGTGCCCGAGGTGCTCGGCGCCGAACGCTCCGAGCTCATCGTCGGCTCCCTGGTCTCGCCGGTCGGCCGCTCCGCCCCCGGCGGTATCCGAAATGTCATTACGCCGCGCCCGCTCGGACGCGTCTCCCGCCAGTTCGATGTCGCCGTCTCCACCGACGGCCAGCGCCGCGCCTCCGCCCGCGCCATCGGCGAGGTGAAGCCCGAGAAAGCCTGGTATCTCGCCTCCGCCGGCGTGAACGAGCGTCGCGGCCCGCAGGATTTTTCCCGCCTCACCCAGAGCAACCTCTCCGCCGCCCTCGCCTTCCTCCACACCCGCGCCACCAGCACGCTCTGGCAGTTCGATGTCCTCGACGCGCGCGGCAACCCCTCCCCCGGCATGCCCGAATACCGCGCCACGCCCGGCGGACCCATCCTCGGCGCCTGCCGGCCGCTCGCCGATTTCCACACCTACGGTCCCGACGCCGGCACCCTGCGCCAGGCCGGCGCGCTGAGCTTTTAACTCGAGACCCAGATCACCGCAGATCTCTCGCTCAGCTCCGGCACCCAGCTCTTCGCCCGCGCCGCCACCCAAGACCGCTTCACCACCGGCCGATACGTGCTCTCCACCGGCCGTTTCGGCGGCGTGCGCGAGCCCACCCGCCGGGAGGAGGACTTCGGCAGCATCACCCACCAGACCGACCTCACCCGCCGCCTCACCGCCCCGGGCGGCGAGCACAAGATCCGCGTCGGCCTCGAAGCCACCCTGGCCCGCGCCGAGGACGTGAACCGGGGCATCGCCTTCGCCGACCGCAACACCCTCCTGCCCGCCGACGTCCGGAGCTTCGATCCCTACCACCCGAACTACCTCCGCCCCGGCTACTCGCCCGCCGTCTGCCGCCGCGTCATCACCGACCAGCAAAGCCGGCTCGACTACGCCGCGCTCGTCGCCGACACCCGCACCGCGATCAACCACGGCCGCACCGTATTCACCACCGGACTACGCCATGACTTCAGCGGCATCGCGGTGACGGATCGCCGCGCCTCCGCGCCCCCCGCCACCGCCCGCGCGGAGCGGCAAAACGGCGCCCTCTCCCTCCACCTCGGCGTCAACCAGCGCGTCGGCCGCCGCGTCCTCTTGTTTGCCAACACCAGCTCCGCCATCGAGCCGTCCAGCCGCGTCGACGCCCGCACCGGCGAGATCCAGGACCACCAGTCCACCGCCGGCGTCGAGCTCGGCGCCCGCACCATCCTCCTCGAGCGCCGCCTCAGCCTCTCCGGCTTCGTCTACGCCTACACCAACAGCGACATCGCGCGCCGCAACCCGCTCTTCAACGATCCCGTCGCCGACGCCGCCCAGACCCAGCCCCGGCTCGTGACCAGCGGCGAGGAGGAGTTCCGCGGCCTCTCCGTGCAACTCGGCTGAAAACCCACCCCCGTCTGGACCTTCACCGCCCGCGCCGGCTTCACCGACGCCACCACCGTCTCCTCGCCCGACATTCCCGGGGAGGAGGGCCTGCCGCTCACCCGCCTGCCCGAGTTCAACGCCGGCGCCGGCCTGCGCCACACCTTCAAGACCGGCAGTCTACATGGCCTCGGCATGGGCTGTAAGCGGCGAGTAGGAAGTCGTCTGTTTTTGGCGGTTAGGAAGTCACCTCTTCTTCGGTTAGTTTTCTTCCAATATTCCCAAAGAAAACATCTTCTTCCGTGGGTGGTTTTTCTTCCCCGTGACGGGTTGGACGTGCG